>CAZEHS010000007.1:20790-59204 GCA_964511875.1 uncultured Peptostreptococcaceae bacterium | reverse complement strand
CAAAAAATAAATCAGCCGAAAAGGCAAAAGGACTCCTTTCCGGCTGATGGACGCACGGCAATAAAGAACCTTCCGCCCCGCGTGATACAGCACCTCCCTGACAGCCTGGGCTGGCAATCAGGGACAGTTGTGTGCTTGTTCAGCACACCCCCAGCGGGTTTTCCGCTTCGGCGATGGCCCCTTTCCCCGTTAGAGTACTTTTGACACACCGCAACCTCTGTAAAACACTATGAAGAATGATTCAGTTGTATGAAAATTCAATGCTAAAAGTAAATTAAACTTAGCTTAACACCTGATTCCAAGAGTTGTCAAGCCTGTAAGCTGAATTTTTCAGCATTTGATGAGGATTTGTTAGGCATCGGATAAATGTTTGTTACATACCAGGCATGGGTATAACAAATCCAAGCATTAGGTAATCCAAGGCGGCGGTGGAATAAATGCAAAATAGTGGAATTTCATTGAGCGTCTCAGAAAGCTTGAAAAAAATATTGATTATCCACTCTGAAACAGGGAAGATCCTTGATGCGTCCAAGGGGGCATTGGATTTTTATGGATGGACCCTGTCGGACATGAAGAGCATGAATATTTACGAAATCAATATGATGCATAATGACGAGATTCAGGAAGAGATGAGATCAGCGGTCCTGACAAAACGTAATTATTTCAGATTCAGGCATATTACACGGGCAGGTGCCATTAAACGTGTTGATGTAACGTCGCTGCCAATCGTATCGGACGGTAAACCGGCGCTTCTCAGTGTGATAGAAACACCTGAGAAAGACAGCAGGGTGGGATTCGAAGATATTGCGGAAATGTATGAATTCTCGACGGATCCCCTGATGATACTTAAGTTGGCCGGCGATACCGCGCAGGGTATCGTCGTTCATGCCAACAAAGCCGCAAGGGATTTCTTAGGGATTGTCGCTGTAGGCGCACCGCTATCGGAGAGCATCCTCGTTTATGATCGAAGCAATTTTGAAGCTGCGCTCAATCGGATGACCGGAAGGCACTACTATGAAACAGATATCCTTTTCAAAACCCCGCATGAAACCGTGGTTAAAAGCATTGGGCTTAATCGGCTATTCTATGATGCGGATTATTATGTTCAGATGCAGATCCGCCCTCCGAAAGGTGTCCGTGTAAACCGGCTGAGGAGGAGTGAACTACTGGCGCAGCTGGACCGGGTGATCCTGAAAAACCACCGGATAACACCGGATGCGGGATGCTTTGGCATCCTGTGCCTAAACGAACCGGATAGGCTCCTGCGCACGCTTGGAAAAGAAGTTTACCTGAAGATGTTCTTGTCTGCGGGTATGGCCATAAAAAAAATTCTGGGAGAGTCCGGAGATTATGAATTGCTCGATGAATCCATGATGTTTTTCCATGCAGGGCTGAGCATCCGGGATGAAAGGATCCGAGTGGCTCTGGAAAACCTGAACTGTGATTATTCCGCACAGCTCCAGTTTGCGCAGGTAAGTATCCAGTGTGTGATGGTTTCTTACCAGGGAGAAGAATACAATCCGGAATTCGGGCTGGCATACAAGATTTTATCCGAGCTTGATAATAGAGGAATGTATACAAGGATTAAAATGATTACGGATAAGGATATCCGCAAAACAAGCCTTCTCAGGGATTTGAGCAGCGCCGTAGGTAGAGGGGAATTGTTCTTGCTTTATCAGCCAATCGTTGACATTGTTCGTGGGGAGATTGTAAGTCTTGAGGCCCTTGTACGCTGGAATCACCCAAAACTTGGAATTGTCGAGCCGGGAGAATTCATTGCTCTGGCGGAGGAAAATGATCTGATAACCCAGATTGATGAATGGGTGATTGATGAAGTGTTAAGTCAGCCTCGTGACTATCCGGTGCATGTGAATCTTTCAACCCAGGACCTGCTTGACGAACGATTCAGAAATCGGCTCTTTGAGATACTGAAGTGCAATTCAGATAGAATCATCATCGAGCTTACAGAAACAACCAATTTCGAGCTTGCTTCCGAGATTTCCGAGGCGCTGATCGGAGTGAATGCCAAACTGTCCATTGACGATTTCGGAACGGGCTATTCATCCATGGCCAGGCTGACTTCTCTGGATGTCACCTCTCTCAAGATCGATAAGAGTTTTGTCATGAATTCCGTCAAGGATATAGGCAGCGCATCCATCTGCATTGCCATCATACGCTTAGGCAAAGGACTTAACATTGACGTCATTGCAGAAGGTGCTGAAACAGCAGAACAGATCCGGTTTCTCTATAGAAACGGATGCAAGCTGATTCAAGGCTACGGCATATCAAGGCCCATCCGATATGAAGCTGTAAAAGACCTGGATGTCAGGCAGTTCAAAATGGGACCGCAGGATAAATACGGTCCTGCAGGCTCAGCCGGTCCTTCAAGAGTGGATTTCAGCACCGCTATGATGGTTGAATTGGATGAAAACTACAATTTCATACGAATGCCCATGAGCTTCTGCAGGTTTACAGGGTACTCACAATCCGAATTACGGGAAATGTCAATCCTTGATCTCGTTCCTAAGGAAGAGCTTGAGATATGCAGAATCAATTGCAGAACCTTGAGGGAATCAGGATACATGGATAATGTCGTCTTTTACATGCAGAGTGCGGACGGTACCAGGAAATGTGTATCCGTAACTGGGAAAAAGGGTGCTGCTGGAGATATGTCCACCTACATGTACATAGAACAGAATGATGCCGATGAAGAAAAGATAATGGACATTCAAGGAACGCAGGGTGCCTACAGCACCCTCTTTCACGATGGACCGCTTGCGACGGTCGTATGGCGACAGGATTTCGAAATAATCGATTGGAACAAGGAAGCAGAAGCGACATTCGGCTGGACCCGTGATGAAGCCCTGGGACAGAATATGATCAAGCTGTTGGTCCGAAAATCGACGTTTCCGGACCATATGAATGTGATCAACGGCATTATTTCACAAGGAACCGGTGATTCGGTCAATCACAATGTTACCCGATCTGGAAAACGAATAATCTGTCGCTGGACAAACCGTGCAGTACGGGACAGGCATGGAAATGTTCGGTTTTTTATTTCAATGGCTAAGGATATCACTGAGGACCTGATGAAGAATGATCTGATCAAACAGCTGTCCAGTGCAGTTGAAAAGAGTGGGTCAGGAGTCGTTGTAACCGATGATGCAGGGGTTGTCATATCCATGAACCGGCGATTTTCGGAGTTGAGCGGCTATTCAGAGGTTGAGCTGATTGGATCGAATATCAAAGAGTTGAGCAGCGGGGAGTCGACGCGGGAAATCTATGAGGACTTATGGAAGACAATAAATCGCGGTGATGTATGGGAAGGGGAGTTCAACAGCAGGAAAAAAGACGGCTCCCTTTACTGGTGTAAAAACACAATCGTACCCGTTAAGAGCGAGTGGAATGATACCGTTCAGTTCCTGGGGATACAGAAGGATCTGACTGAAGCGAAAGCAATAGAAGAAAAGGCTGTGTACACCCGTGCGATGCTGATAGAACAGGAAAAGCTTGCGACTCTGGGGGCGATGATGGCTGGCATCAGTCATGAAACATACAATTACATGGCTTATGTGGAATCGAATCTGGAATACACCTACGACATCGTTAAAAAATCCCAGGATGGAACGGCGATGAATCTGGGTGAACTGCTCACTGCGGTAGAAGACACTAAGGACGGGGTTTTGCGGATCAAGGAAATGTTGCAGTCTCTCAAGAAAGCTTCGAGAAAGGAAGAGATCCCGCAATTGGAAACCTTTGAAATCAATAAGGAGATTCTGATGGTCGCAAGGCTTCTGAAGAATGAATACAAATACCATGCGGCCCTGGAAATCCACTCTGGGGAGGAAATCATCCATGTGGGATATCCGGGCTTGCTGCGGCAGGTGATCATGAATATTCTGATCAATGCCGTTTACGCAATAAAGGCTCGAAATGAGCAGGGCCTTGGTAGAATATCAATCAGTACGACAAGGGAAAACGAGCGGATCCGTATCGTTATTAAGGATGACGGGATCGGTATGGACGAAAGCGTCCGAAAACGGATTTTCGAACCGTTTTATACAACGAAACAATCAGGCGAGGGAACCGGGCTGGGACTCAGCATCAGCAAGAGCATCATAACTGATCAATATGGCGGGGATCTTTCATGCGAATCTGTGGCGGGCGTTGGCAGCACGTTTATAATTGAGGTACCGGAAGCAGGCACATTATGATCAAACAAAAAAAACATGCGGTCTACCTTGTAATGTTTCTTGCGGTTATCGGACTTCTCGGGTGCGTACAGGAACCGAAGGCAGAAACCCTGCCTGTAGAATCCAAGAAGCCGCTGCTGATGAGACTGACATGGAAAGCATATTCCGGAAGGGGCGAAGCTATCCAAAAGATCGTAGATGCCCATGATCCGGAGGGCAAAAGCGATTATCTCGTATCATTGACTGATGGAGACGAAGATTTCAATGCCATCGAAAAGGACTTGGAATCAGAATCCAGCGATGTGTATGTCCTTCCTTACCGGTATATCCAGTACTTCGGGGATAGGAAAGCGCTTATGGATATTTCGACCTATTTCAATGATGAACAGAATGGATTCTATCCTGAATTGTGGGAGCTGGCAACTGTCGATGGCGGACAATACGGTGTTCCCTGGCTGGGTCATTCGGTCGCCCTGGTTTATAATTACGATATCCTATTGAAGGCTGGCGTAGACATTAGTAAGATAGACAGTATGGAGGCCTTACTTGAAGCAGCGACAAAAGTCGAGGCGAATACTGAAGCTCAGGGGATTGGACTGGTTGGAGCCAACCATAATGATGTGTCTTGGATGGTGAATCAGTTCGTCTATGGATTCGGATCAAGTCTTGTAGACCAATCCGGAACAAAAGTGACCATAAACAACGAACAGTCAGCAGCAGCTCTTGATTTCTATAAGAACATTCTGGGCCCGCATGCCCAAGAGAATTGGCGTGACGACACAGGGGTTGAGGTGATGGCTGCTTTCAGGAATCAAAAGGTCGCTTTTGAATTTCAGGGACCTTGGGGAATCACGGATATCCGAAAAAACGGAAATCCATTCCGTGTCGGGGCTCTTCCGCTGGAGAGAATAGGACTCCACTCCGAGGTCGGCCCCATGATGCTTGCGCTGCCGGCTGGGCTGGAGCCTGATAAGAAGGAAGCTGCGCTTGATCTGATCCGCTATCTGATTTCAAAACCCGCTCAGGGAAAAATCATGGATGGGGAATACAGTCCGGAGCATGATGCCTACTATCCCTTCCGTATCCCGGTCAGGAAGGATATGGAGGATTCTCAGGTATTCCAAAAGTATCCCGAGTTCATTCCTTTTCTTGAAGGATTCAGTAATCCAAGCATAGATGTACCTGTACCGAAATGGCAGTTGATAAAGGATCAGGTTTATGCACCAGGCTTGCATCAGGTAATGATGGGCGAAATGTCCATTGAGGCGCTTCTGGAGAAGACTGAAATCGAAGGTGACAAAATTCTCAACTCTAATAAGAATTAAGGGGCGATACTTATGGGTGCAAGAATTCTGGTAGTGGATGATTCAAGAACCGATATGCTGATCATAAAAAGCATACTCCATGATTATGATCTGCAGTTAGCATACGATGGTATTGAAGCGATAGGGATGATGAATCAGGATCCTACACTCGAGCTGGTGATACTGGATCTGAATATGCCGAGGATGGATGGCTTTGAAGTGCTCAAGGTGATGCGTGATGATCCGGCGTACAAACATCTCGTAACACTGATTCTTACGAATCATGATGAAACTGAGAATGAGATCAGGGGTCTGGATCTCGGGGCTATGGATTATATCCGTAAGCCGCTCAATATGGAATCATTAAGAAAAAGGATAGAGATCCACTTGCGGCTCAAGAAAGCGCAAAAATCAATTGAACAGAACAATGCACAGCTGGAAATAATGGTGGATGAACGGACCAGGGAGCTTGTGGCCACCAGGGATATCACCATCCAAGCACTGGTCGGTCTGCTTGAGGTTCGCAATATAGAATCCAGCAACCACAGTCTTAGGACCCAGTGGATGATGAAGGTGCTGTGCGAGCAGCTGAGGATCAGTGGAAAATTCACCTGGCTTCTGAATGACGACTATATCACCGAACTCTTCAATACAGCCCCCCTTCACGACATCGGCAAGGTGGGGATTCCGGATCATATTCTGCTGAAGCCCGGGAAGCTGACCGTACCGGAATTCGAGATCATGAAGCAGCACACGACACATGGCGTTGAAGCGCTTAGTAAGAGCCTGAAGGTTGAAAATGCGGCATCATTCATAATGACGGCTATAGAAATCGTAGGAACCCATCATGAGCGCTATGATGGCACCGGATATCCCAAAGGTTTGAAAGGTGATGATATTCCGCTAAGTGGAAGGCTGATGGCGATCATCGATGTCTATGATGCGCTGACCAGCAAGAGAGTGTACAAATCGGCAATATCACATGAGGAATCACTTGCAATCATAGTGAGCGAACGGGGCAAACAATTCGACCCGGTCATCGTGGACACGTTCATTGAAGCTGCTAATGACATCCATGCGATTTCCTGCCAGTATGAACAGCATATCCAGGCTGAGGAGGAAATAGTGTGAAGCCTGTCAAGTTCATGATTTCCCTTCTGCTGCTCATTCTTTTACAGGTCATGCCTTCATTTGGAGTCAGCAGTGATATCACTTGGACGGCTGATGAGAAAAAATTCATTGAACAGCATCCCAAAATTCACCTTGGGGTGGATCCGCTGTTCATTCCATACGAATTCATTGATAAGGACGGGGTTTATAAGGGCATTGCAGCAGATACCATAAGTCTGATCAGCGAGAGAGTCGGAATCGAAATGGACATCGCCCCGGGACTCACATGGTCTGAGGCTTATGAGAAAGCAGTTGAGAGGCAGTTGGATGTCCTGCCCTGCGTATCCAAAACACCTGAGCGGGAAAAGTACTTCTTATACTCAGACCCATACTATTCATTCATACGTGTGATCATACTGAACGATGCGGACAACAGGATCCATTCATTTGATGATTTGCAGGGTAAGACTGTTGCAGTCCAGGAAAACAGCTCTCACCACAGCTTCATGAAGTCTTATCCCGATATCGGACTCAGTCTCCATAGAACAGTTGAAGAGGCTCTGACAGCGGTCGTGGAAGGCAAGGAAACAGCTTTTATCGGAAATTATGCGACTTCCATCTATCTCATCAAATCGAAAGGGCTGACCAATCTCAAATATCTGAAAATGGATTCTGAAGTGGAGCAGAATCTCTATTTTGCAGTAAGGAAGGATTGGCCGGAGCTGGTAAGCATCATAAACAAAGGCTTGGCAACCATTACCCGTGAAGAAAAATTAGCCATCGATAACCACTGGATCGGCGTTGAAAATAAGACGGACCTCAAGAAAATTCTCGAAATACTGGCGATTGTCGCCATTGCAATTGCGGGTATTTTTGTCGTGTCATTTTATTGGATTGTGAAACTTCGAAGGGAAATTGCTGAACGGATTAAAGCTGAACAGGCCCTGAAGGTTGCCAAGGATGAAGCGGATATGGCGAACCACATCAAGTCACGCTTCCTGGCCAGAATGTCCCATGAAATAAGAACGCCTCTCAACGCTATTACAGGTATGACCTATCTGATCAGGAAAACGGACATTTCCAATACCCAGCGGAATTACCTGGACAAAATAGCCCAGGGGTCCAGGAACATGCTTGGAATCATCAACGACATCCTGGATTTTTCGAAAATCGAGGCTGGAAAAATCGATATCGAGACGGTCCCGTTCAACCTGGATAAGGTATTACAGCAAGTGATCAGTACCGTATCATTCAAGGTTGAGGAACAGGGCATTGAATTTTGTCTGCAGAAGGATCCGAATCTTCCCAGTAATTACCTGGGCGATCCGACCCGCATCGAACAGGTGCTGCTGAATATAATCAGCAATGCGGTCAAGTTCACAGAAAAGGGCAGCGTGTCCGTATCCGTTCATCAGGGAACACCGGCAGCCGGATTGAACATTCTGGAATTCTGTGTGACGGATACTGGAATAGGCATGTCACCGGAAGAACTTGAAACACTGTTTGAACCATTCGGGCAGGCGGATTCCAGCATCACCAGAAGATTCGGAGGGACTGGTCTTGGCCTGTCGATAGTCAAGAGCCTTGTCGAGATGATGAACGGCAGTATTCGCATAGAAAGCGCTGCCGGTCAGG
Source organism: uncultured Peptostreptococcaceae bacterium (assembly GCA_964511875.1). Classification (GTDB taxonomy): domain Bacteria; phylum Bacillota; class Clostridia; order Peptostreptococcales; family Acidaminobacteraceae; genus CAZEHS01. Next base: position 50,962 of record CAZEHS010000007.1, on the reverse strand, counting down.
GGACTGTTTTCAGGATGAGATTGCCCCTTGAAGCTGACAGGGAAACGGAGCGGAAAGAAAGACAAAAAGGGGGCTCCATCTATTTCCAAGGCATCAGAACTTTGGTTCTGGAGAAGAACGAAACAAATCTTAATCTACTGAAGCTGTATCTGGGGGCCTTCAATGTAGATGCCACATTTGTTCGAACAGAGAGCGAGGCCATCGGACAGCTTCAGGCGCCCCAGAATCCTGAACAGAAGGCTTATGACCTGTTGATTACCGACTATGAGACTCCGGTTGCGGATGCGTTCGACTTCATTGACAGGATTCATGAAGACACTTCAATTCAGATGAAACCCAGAGTCATCATGACAGTGCCCCTCATGCGTACGGATGTATTCGAGAAGATTGACGAAAGCAGGATTGATCTTGGTATTACGAAGCCTTTGATACCTTCTGTCCTGTACAACGGGATTGTCGAAATTTTCAGTATTAAGGTACTCGAGACCCATGAAGAAAGCAGCCTGTCGGACCTGTCAGCCACGTTCATTATCGAGCAGCCGGCCCATGTGCTGATTGTTGAAGATAATAAGACCAATCAGTTCATTGCAAAATCCATATTGGAACAATCGGGATTCAAGGTTTCTCTGACTGAAAACGGCCGTCAAGGAGTGGATTTCTTTATGAATCAGCCATCTGAATTGGATCTGATCCTGATGGATCTGCATATGCCTGTCATGAACGGGTATGAAGCAGCCGCTATGATCCGAAGCACCGGCAGCAGGATTCCCATCATTGCCATGACTGCGGATGCGATTGCAGGTGTGGAGGATGAATGCAGAAAGTTCGGATTGGATACTTACATCAGTAAGCCATTTGACCCTGAAAATCTTATACGTACCCTGGTGGATGCACTTAAGGAGTACCATAAATACGGTTCCGGGGAAGGTCTGATCGCTGAAGATTCTGCAATGACTGCCGACAGCCATGATATACTTGACGAAAATGATGGAATCCGCCGGATCGGAAACAACCGTGAGTTGTACAGCATGATACTGGAAGAATACTGCCATGAAAACCAGAATGTCCTGGTGGATTTGAAGCCTATGATTGCAGAGCGTAACTACAAGGATGCGATCCAGATTGTACATAAGATAAAAAGCAGTACAGGAAATATCGGAGCAAAGGCTTTGTTCGAATCTGCGTCCAGGTTCCAGGAGGCGCTAAAATCAGAAAAAGAAGAGGATGTAATCGCAATGCATGAAAAATTTGAAATCGACCTGAATATGCTGATGGTACGGATCACTGATTTCCAATTACCATATGGGGTGAACAAATGATCGAGGAACGCATACCCAATTCGATCATGTTTGTTGATGACGAACAACAGATATTGAGAGCGCTTAACCGTCTGTTCATGGACAGTTCATATGAAACCGTTTTTGTGGATTCAGGTGAAGCAGGACTGGAATATATGAAGCATACCCCCGTTGATCTGGTGGTTTCTGATATCAGGATGCCGGGGATGAATGGATTTGATTTTCTGAGACAGGTCAAGGAGCTGCATCCTGCAACCATCCGGGTTGCGCTGAGCGGCTATACGGACAGCCGGGTCATCTATAAGGCCCTGGAAGACAATGTTGCAAAGATGTACATGTTCAAGCCTTGGGATAACAGGGATCTTCTGAATACGATCGAAAAGATGTTCCAGCTTGAAGAGGTACTTAAAAACAAAAAGATAATGAGCCTTATCAATAACCTGGACGATCTGCCGACAATTCCAAGCCTGTATACGAAAATCAAGATGATGATACAGGATGATGAGGATGTTGAAAAGATTGCAAAGCTGATCGAAGTGGATCAGGCATCTACTGCCAAGATACTGCGTATCGCCAATTCCGCCTTCTACAGCGCTAAAACAGGCTCCATCAGCCAGGCCATCATGTACATCGGGTTGGCGAACGTGAAAAGCATCGTTCTATCCAATGCGATCTTCCATACAACCGGCAATTTTGCTTCCCGCGTTAAACAGCTATGGCGAAATGCGGCTTTGACAAACAGGATAACAAACCATCTCTTCCACAATATCACCGGGAAAAAAATCCCGAATGTCTTTGCTTCGGCAGGTCTGCTTCACAATATCGGAATGGTGGTCCTCATCAGCCATTTCGGACATGTGTATAAGGAAATCATGAATGCCGGGATTGAAAATATGGATGACTATATGGAATTGGAGAAGCGGATGCTGGGCGTGACTCACCAGGAACTGGGGGGGTACCTGCTGAACTGGTGGGAACTGCCTTTGCCGATTGTCGAATCCGCCCTTTATTACCATACACCGCTGGATGAAAGGGTGATCAACAGGGAGCTGCTCTGTGTGGTTCACATAGCAAATGCCTGTGCCTGGCGTATCATGGGCGAGGATCGGATGATCAATCCTCAGATTACTGCCTGCTGTGAGTTCCTGGGCACTACACCGGAGGCCATCGAGGTCTATCTGTCCAAGCTTGAAAATATCAACGAAATGCTTGATTAGGAGTGTGCAGCATGAATCGAATCTTGTTTGTGGATGATGAAGCACTGATTCTGAATTCCCTGAAGCGGGGGCTGTCTGATGAGCCTTATGAGAAATTCTTTGCCACAAGTGGTGAAGATGCCTTGAAGGTACTGGAAAAATATGACATCAGCGTCCTGGTAACAGATATGAAAATGCCGGGCATGAGCGGACTGGATCTGTTGAAGCTAGTCAGGGAACCTTACCCTGATCTGGTTAAAATCGTGCTATCCGGGTATACTCAGCTGCCACAGGTATTGGTAACGGTGAATCAGGGAGATATATTCAAATTCATCACAAAGCCTTGGGACCTGGAGGATGAGCTTAAGGGAATTCTTATGGAATCTGTTGATTATTACAATTATCGTATCGGTATCAAGAAGGCCAGGGAAGTCCTAGAGAAGAAAAATATAACCTTTCAGAACATCCTGAAAACCTATGATGACAGGATTCTTACCATGCGAGATGAGATGCTGTTCATGAAAGTCATGAATGAAAAGCTGATGAAGGAGATTGCAAGAAAAATTCAACGGTGGGATCAGAAGACGGGAAACAAGAATGTGCTTCTGGAGGATATCGCACAGGCAGAGGAAATGCTGCTGGAGATTTTTCAACTTATACCGACTCAGGTGAAACGGTTCAATTCGAAACAGATACTTGATGACATAAGGCGATTCGTGACGGAAAATAAATTGCTGGTTCATGTGGAATTCGGTATGGATAACAGGATTCAGGCGCAGATCAGAGGAAAATATGATTTGATACTCTTCGCTTTGAGGAAAATGCTGACCCTGCTGTTCGTTGAAAGTTTTGATTCACAGATCGGCATGGTGGTTTCAGGAGTCGAGACCGGCGAGACCGAATTCCTGCTGAGTGTGGTCATGGAGGCGGATGAAAAATGGTTCATAAAGGGACCCGGGGCGGAGGCTTCACTCAAATGGATTGCCGAGTTGATGACGGGTTTCGGGGGCGATATAGTCATGCGGGATATCGGCCAACGTAAAGCATTGATATTCAGTATGGTCTGTGACAGATGATAATGTTCTGAGTGTGAAAAGGATGGTGGATGCGTATGAAGCTTGTTCTGGTAGATGATTCCATGCTGATTTTAAAACATGCTGAGCAGATACTGATAAAAAGCGGGGTATCTGTTGATATACGTACATGCCAGAGTGGTGAACAGCTGCTTGAGATATGTAAGGACGGGGATGTGGATATTGTACTTCTGGACATAGTCATGCCGAGAATGGATGGGATTGAAGTACTGAAGATAATAAAACAGAATCCGGATTTGAAACAGATTGATGTTCTGATGTTTTCATCCCTGTCTGATAAAGAAACCCTCCGTGACTGCTTTGAACTCGGTGCTACGGACTATATTGCCAAACCTATCGATGAACTGGAATTCAATGCCCGGATTAAATCAGCAGTCAGGAAGAAGAACCTGGAGAAATCAAGTTTGATCTATTTGAAAGAGATTCAAGGACATAATTCAGAGTTGAAGTTGCTGAATGACCGCTTGCAGAATACTCAGAATCAGTTGATTCAACAGGAAAAACTGGCTAGTGTCGGACACCTGGCTGCGGGAGTGGCACATGAAATCAACAATCCGCTTGGGTTTGTCACAAGCAATATTGCAACTCTCAGGAAATACACGGGTAAATACAGGCTGGCTACTGAGTTGGTTATGAATTTCATCGAATCCGCCAGTCCGGACGAATTGAATCCAGATGCACTTATACCTTTCAGGGCTGTAACCGATTACATAAGCAGGAATGATTTTCACTTCATCAATGATGATCTGGATGAATTGTATAAGGATACAAGCGAAGGATTGGAACGTGTAGGTATCATAGTAAAAGGGTTGAGAAACTTTTCGAGAGTTGATCAGGTTGATGAAAAGAGCCCTTACAACATCAACGATGGCATCGAGAACACCCTGATCATTTCCAGGAATGAAGTCAAGTATGCTGCTGAAATCGTTCGGAAGCTGAAAGATGTGCCGGATATAATCGCATCAGGGGGTCAGATAAACCAGGTGATCCTTAACATGATCCTTAATGCAGTATTTGCAGTTAAAACCCAGCATGAACCCAATATGGGGATCATCGAGCTTTCAACCTGGGCTGATGAGAAATGTGTCCATTTGATTATCGCGGATAATGGTGCGGGAATTGATGCGGAGCATATCAAAAACATATTCAATCCGTTTTTCACTACAAAAGCTGTGGGAGAAGGAACAGGTCTTGGGCTGAGTATCAGCTATGATATCATTGTGAACAAGCATCATGGCTGGATTGATGTTAAAAGCGAAATCGGTGTCGGGACAGAATTTCATATCACTCTGCCAGTGTCATTTCCACGGGCTCAGGAATAAGCGTTGTTTGATGAACGCTTATTTTTTTTTATCAGGAAAAGAATTATTTGTTAGGTTTCTGGAAAACAGGGTATAAAACCCAAAGGTTTTGCGGCTGAAAAAATGAAGTGAGATGTTTAATATGGGGGTGTAACGATTGGCAATCAACGGTGTGAACGAACCCATGCTTGAAATGTACATATTTGAAACAGGTCAGCTGCTGGACCGGCTGGAGCAGATTCTGATGGCTTCTGAGTCTGAGGATCGTCAGGATCTGAACCCGACAATAAGCGAGATTTTCAGAGTCATGCATACCATCAAGGGAAATTCCATGATGATGCTCTTTGAGGATATCGGAACCCTTGCCCATGCGGTGGAGGATTTGTTTGATTATGTGCGCAAGGTCAAGGATTGTGTATCTGATTTTTCCGCACTTGTGGATCTGGTGCTTGAGGCACTGGATTTCATGAAGAGGGAATTACATAAGATTGAAGCCAATAAGGTTCCGGACGGTAAATCCAAAGAGCTTGTTGAAACCATACATGGATACCTGGACAGTTTGAAATTCATGAATCCTGGCGTTGAGAAGGGGGAGATGGATAAGACTGTCAAAAATCAAAAGTACTATATTTCTCCCAGCGGGTCCATGGTATCGGAAAAGGCTGTTGAATCAGCAGCACTGCAACAGGCCTATCGTGTCCTGTTGCGGTTTGAAGACGATTGTCAGATGGAAAACGTCAGGGCATTCAGCGTTGTCCACAATCTGAAGCCGCTGACGGATATGCTGTCCCACATGCCAAAGGAGATTGTCGAAAGCGAGGAGGCGTTGGGAGAAATCCAGCGTGATGGATTTTGTATGGTATTCCTCAGCGCAGAGCGGGAGAAAATCCTAAGAGATTTTTTTGAAGGGGTATCCTTCTTGAAATCACTGGAGTTCCAAGCCGTTGAAATGGAGGTTTTCGTCGAGCTGCAGGAGTTGTTTGAAAAGGGCAAATGTGAAGACCGTGAGGTCGGGATTCCGCAGAATGAAAAGGAGAAGGAACCGGAGTGCGAGTCATCGGCCACAGCTGGCAAGGGAGTGGGAAATTTCATCAGTGTCGGAGTATCGAAGGTGGATGTCCTGATGGACTTGATCGGCGAACTGGTGGTTTCGGAATCGATGATCGTCAATAATCCGGATCTGCAGGGGATGGATCTGAGCAATTTTGATAAAAGCGCCCGCCAGCATCGCATGATCATAAAGGAATTGCAGGACGTAATCATGTCAATCCGGATGGTGCCATTGGACCTTACCTTTCAAAAAATGAACCGTATCGTACGTGACATGAGCAAGAAGATGGATAAGGATGTACGCCTTGAAATAAGCGGAGCTCAGACAGAGGTGGATAAGAGTGTCATTGAGCATATCGGAGATCCGTTGATGCATATCATCAGAAACTCGATTGATCATGGAATTGAATCTGCCGCAGACAGAGCGGATCAGGGAAAGGATACCCAGGGAGTAGTACGTCTGGATGCCAGGCAGGCAGGCGGCTTTGTCTATATCACGATCAAAGACGACGGCAAGGGATTGGACCCTGAAAGCATACTGGAGAAAGCAGAAAAACAGGGCATCCTTACAAAACCACGAAAGGACTACCTGGATAAGGAAGCATATCAATTCATCTTCGCCCCGGGGTTCTCCACAAAGGAGAAAGTCACGGAATACTCCGGAAGAGGTGTTGGTTTGGATGTTGTCACACGAAATCTCCAGACAGTGGGCGGGGTAGTCACGCTGGACAGTCAACCGGGTCAGGGATCGGAATTCATTTTCAAGATACCGTTGAGCCTGGCTATCCTCGAAGGGATGCTTATGCAGGTTGGGAAGAGCACATTTGCAGTTCCCATCACCAGCATCCGCGAATCCATCAGTGTTAAAGAAAAGGATATCGTTCGGGATACCCAGGGAAATGAAATGATACTGATCCGTGGGCAGGCTTTTCCGATTCAGCGGCTTCATCGGCTTTTCGGGTTGGATACGCAAATCCAGTCGATTTCTGACGGAATACTGATACAGATTGAGAATGAATCAGACAGTGTCCTGCTGTTCGCTGATGCGATTCTCGGTGAACAGCAGCTGGTGGTCAAACCCCTGTCGAAATATCTTAAAAGTGTTGAGGGGTTGGGAGGCTGTGCATTGTTGGGAGATGGAAAAATATGCCTCATTCTTGACCCTGCAGGGATGACCAGGATGGAGAGGAGTGTGTCGTATGTCTGAAGAGATTGGATATCTGGACGAGGAGTTTGAGGATACGCAGAAGGATAAGTTTCTCACATTCGCAATTGACAGCGAAATATATGGATTGGACATAAGCCATGTCATTGAGATCATTGGCGTTCAGGAAATCACAGAGGTTCCGAATCAGCTTCCCTGCATTCGCGGAGTCATCAATCTCAGAGGAAAGATCATTCCAACGATGGATATCCGCATACGTTTTGGCAAACCCCCACGGGAATATGATGATCGGACATGCATAGTGGTTCTTGAAATACAGGAACTGACGGTAGGTATCATTGTGGATACCGTTGTCGAAGTCATGTGTGTGCCTGAAAACATGATATCGATACCGCCAACATTCGGTAACGGCAATGGCGGTCAATTTATTAAAGGAATAGGAAAAGTAGGTGATGCTATCAAGCTGCTGCTGGATTCGAACCGACTGCTCAATCATGAGGATCTTATCCTCGCAGAAGAGCTGATAAGTCTTGAAACACTGACACAGTAAGCCATTTGCGTGAATACACCATAGGATGGAGCAATGGAATGATGGATGGAAAACTTGTAGATATTTTTGACAGCATCGGAGAGGGTGTCATCACGGCGGACGCCGGCGGCATCGTAACTTATGCCAATCTTGCGGCGCTGCAGATGTTGGGAAAACCAGAACAAATGGTCATCGGCTCTCGTTTCAATGATGCGCTGCAGATTATCCACCCTGACACTGGGCTGACTGATGAGGATCTGTTTCATAAGGCACTTTCGAATGAAGGTCCGATCGGACTGTGGAGAAAGGCGCAGTTGCTCACCTCTCCAGAGTGCGGTTTCAACATTTCTGCCAGTATTTCCCCCGTCATTGGGTTGGACGGGATTAGCACAGGGATTGTCATGATATTCAGGGACATTGACAGGATTGTTCAGGCGGAAGAGGCGCTTTATAAATACTCGCAGGTAATCGAGCAAAACACGAATCCCATAGCCCTGACAGATATGGAATGGGTTGTATTCAGTGTAAATGGAGCTTTCAAAGCAAGCTTCCCCCAGCGGTCCTATGATGGAAGGTCATTCAGAGAATTACTGCCTGAAGAGCTGGAGCTAAACTATTCGGAGATTGAGAGCGTGTTGTCCGTTGAAGACAAATGGTGCAGGGAATTCCAGTTCATGCAGGCGCCAGGCCGATCAGGGTGGTGTTCTGTTGTGATCAGCACGATTCGCGATTCTGACGGCAGCGCTGCAAGTCATGTGATCCACATTGAGGATATCACGGATCGCAAAGATGCTCTGCGCCTCCTGGAACGTGAGAGAAGCAACCTCAAGGCGATTTTTTTCGGCGCACCGCTGGGGCTGGCTACAGTGGATCACGATGGCCGGATCACTATGGCCAACGATGAAGCCACACGTATTTTCAAGAGAAGACTGAAGGATCTGATCGGACGGCGCATCGGGTACGGGCTGGCCTGTACCATTGCAGAAACTCATAATGAATGCGGTGTAGACAACGCCTGCAGCCGATGCGGAATCAATCAGAGCATCGAGTCGGTCCTGTTCATGGATCAGTCTGTTCTGGGTCGTGAAATCCAGCATCGGATCACTTTGTCGGATGGATCACTTTCGGAAGTGGATCTTCGCATTTCAGCTGTGCCGATCATTGAAAACAACCAACGGATGGCGGTCCTGGTTCTTGAAGACATCACCTCAAACAAGGAAATGGCCCGGTATCTGATGGAGAACGAGAAGCGGTTGCGGCTTCTTACGGATAACATGAACGATGTGGTCATTCAGATTGATCATTCATGCAGAATACTTTTTGCCAGCCCCTCGGTTTTTCAGCAGCTTGGCTATGAAGTGGAAGATGTTATCGGAAGGCAGATATTCGAGTTCATTCATCCTGAGGATCATGCTGCTGCCCGTGAGAACATCGAAAAACGGATACTGACACGGGCGTCCTTTTCAATGGATCTGAGAGTATTGAAGAAGGACTCTTCCATAGCCCATCTTGAGGTTGTCGGAAACATACTGGCGGATGAATTCGGACAAATAAGCATCGTGTATGTATGCCGTGAGATTTCAGACAAGATCAAAACCATGAATGAATTGCTCAGAGCAAAAGAAGAAGCAGAAGCAGCGAACCATGCAAAAAGTCAATTTCTGGCCAATATGAGTCATGAGATCCGTACACCCATGAATGGGATCATCGGTATGACCAATATGACCATGATGACGGATCTGACAGACGAGCAGCGTGACAATCTGAAGCTGGTAAGAACCAGTGCAGAATCACTGCTGAGAATCATCAACAGCATACTGGATTTCTCGAAGATCGAATCCGGGAAGATGATTGTCGAATGCATTGATTTCGATATGGAGTCCCTATTGAATAAGGCTTTTAAAGCAAACAGAGTACAAGCCTTTGAAAAGAGAATCGGAATGGTCATCCGGATTCCAAAAGGGATTCCGCATCTGCTCAAGGGAGATCCGAATCGGTTGATGCAGGTGTTGAACAACCTGCTGTCCAATGCCATTAAGTTTACAGATACAGGTGATGTCAAATTGAGTGTATCGCTGATTGAAGAAAGCAGGGATAGCGTTCGTCTGTCCTTCGATGTGCAGGATACGGGCATAGGAATTGACAAGAATGATACATTTCGGATTTTTCGAAGTTTTTCACAGGTCGATGGCTCCATCACACGCCGGTACGGTGGTACCGGTCTGGGTTTGAGCATCTGCAAGCAACTGGTGGAAATGATGGGTGGAGTCATAGGGTTTGAAAGCAAACTGGGTCAGGGCTCCAGATTTTGGTTCGAGATGGGTTTCGTCAAGACTCAAATCCAGGAGAAGCCTTTGAACCCGTTAGAAGGAGATCTGGTTGTCCCTGTTTCAGAGAATCCTCTTGATGTCCTTCTGGTAGAGGATGACAGGATCAATCAGATCCTGGCCATGCGTCTGCTGGAAAAGCAGGGACACAGGGTCACAATAGCCAGCAACGGACAGGAAGCCCTGGATCACCTGAATGTCAATCCGGTCGACCTTGTACTGATGGATATCCAGATGCCTGTCATGGATGGGATGGAAGCGACTGTCAGGATTCGGTCGGATCAACGATTCAGGGATCTTCCAATCATCGCGCTGACAGCTTACGCGATAAAGGGGGATCGGGAAAAATTCCTGTCGAAAGGCATGAATGACTATATCTCGAAGCCGATCAACATCGCCAATTTCTATGATGTGCTGAACCGGTACAGCAGCGGCAGTGCCCAGCGGGAGGCTCAGCAGGTAGAGGATCTCATCCGCAAAGTTCACCATGATCAGAAAACCTTTCCTGTTCTGAATGACGGTGAGACTGAAGAGCTTATCCGGGAGCTTGATCGCCTGATGGGAGCGATTGAATCAGCTCAAAGGCAATCAGACCATACAGAGGTTGAAAAAATGGCTCACACACTTAAAGCCCTGGCCGAGTCGGCTGACCTTGAAATTCTTCGAAAGAGTGCTTTCTTGGTGGAACTATCTGCCCGGAAGGAGAATGGCGGTGAAATGGTGAGATTGATCAGGGAATTGGAAGAACACATCCGTGATATCAAAAGTAGAAAGGGGTAACAAATGCGAATCCTCATAGCGGAAGATGATTATGTCAGTAGAAGATTTCTGCTTAAATTCCTGTCCCAATTCGGGGATTGTGATGTGACGATTGATGGAATGGAGGCTATTGAGGTTTTCATGATGTCACTGGATGAAAAACGTTATTATGATCTGATCTGTCTGGATATCATGATGCCGGAGGTGGATGGCATAAAAGCCCTTAAGACCATTCGCAAATTGGAACTTGAAAGGAATATCCCTGTAGAAAACCAGACAAGGATCATCATGACCACGGCACTGAACGCGACTGACGAAATTTTCAACTCCTTTGAATCCGGATCGGAGGCTTATGCCGTGAAACCGATTGATACGGATAAACTGAAGGATGTGATGGTAAGGCTGGGATTGGACATACGGTGAACGGTTAGCGCAACAGTTCAAATTCTGAAAAATAAAGGGAGAGATCGCCGCGTCGCTCTGCTCCTCGCGAAGACAGATTCTGTCATTGCGAGCCGCAGGCGCGGCAATCTCTCCCTTTAATGGGTATTGAACCCTTTGCAATCAGATAGAAATTCACTGCTGATAACACGGATTTACATGAATTAAAAATACTATATATGCCTTCATCCGTGTCCAGACCTGTTATCCGTGGCAAACGATCCGTTATCATCACCTGATATTTCGTTTTTCACACCGCATCCAGCATCTTCACAATCTTATGGAGCAGAAGGTCCGGCTTAACGGGCTTGACGATGTACGCCTTCGCACGGGCTTTGTATGCAGCTTCTATCAGGTGTTCATCGGTCATGCTGGAAAAAAGAGCGATGATGACGCTGTTGTCTTTCTGATCAACCTTGATTCTACGGCAAAGTTCGATCCCGTCTATGTCCGGCAGATCCCAATCGGTCAGGATAAGGTGTGGAGCAAAGGTTCCATGAAGCCTCATTCCCTCTTTCCCCGTGGAGGCGGTCTCCAGTTCATAGGGTGTCTGAAGGCGGATCAGATCCGAAACGATCCTCTGGAGCAGGCGGTCGTCGGTGATATGGAGAATGCGTTTGGGAGCGTCCGTACCAGGTTCAGTCTCGGTCTCATCTTCGGTCGTATCACTGAAAAGTTTGTGGACAAGATTAGCAGGTCTGATCCACTGTGCCTGGATTCCCGGTGTAACGAGAAAGTCAAAATTTTCCTCGCCTGGTTCAGCCAGCACGATTATTTTTTCGGGAAGGCTGTCGAAAGCATCCGGTGAAATGTGCTTCAGAATGTACTTTGAGCTGACATCTGCATATTGAGAGCGCATGAGCAGAACATCGGGTTCAGTCTGTCTGCATAGCTCTGCAAGATCATCCTCTGAGCCGATGAAATCAATCTGTATCTCTTGAGATGCGAGGGTTTTTCGGATCTCAAGCTTTTGTTCGGATGAATCGATTACAGCCAATATGAACATGATGTGCCCCCTCTAACTGAGATCATCGTCATGAAGGACGATGCGTTGATTTTCCTGCAGCAATCGAATCAGTGATTCCTTAGGGAATGGCTTTACAATCAGCGCCCGAATGGGACTTTCCTTGATCCTTGCCTGCAGCTCGGCATCCGTATCAGAAGTGAGAGCGAATACAGGCGTGTCCCGGTTTATGGTTTCCAGGAGGCGGTGACTCAGCTCAATTCCCCCAAGTCCAGGCATATGGATATCGGTAAAAATGCCGTCAAAAACAGAAGACTGAGCAATTTCAAGGGCTTGATCGCCATTGGATGCGAATGTGAGTTCCCATGGAAATGTCTTGAACATGCGCTGTATGACAGCCTGATTGATAATGCTGTCCTCTGCGAACAGGAGTTTAAAATGGGTGTCGGGTGAAACGGAAAGCGTGCCGGGTCTTGGATCTGCAGCTGTAACTGTTTCAAGGTCCAGGCTGAAGCTAAGATCCCATTTTATGCCCAGATGCTTTAATGATATGGGAGCCCCCAGGAACTCTGAGATTTTGTCTGCCAATACAAGGTTTAGAGGGTCCGGATGCCAGGGCTTCATCAGATAGTCATCAAGATGGTTCCATTCCATGAGCAGCTCCTGCGCTTTCGGGAGTTTGATGCTGAATGAAAGGACATGGGATAGTTTTTTTCCATCATAGGCGACCCTCATGCGGAGTGCCTCGGTGCCGCATTCCTGTAAAAAGCCATGAATCAGAGCCATCAGCTGGGATAGATGCCCGTAATCACCTTTGAGCGAAAGCTCAATGATGCCAGGGTCGGAGTCGATAAGAATTGCTGGCGGGCCAAAAGATGAAAGGCTGCTGAAGTAATTTCCAAGGGTGAACAACTCGTCGTGAGCGTTCATTTTTCCGGCTTCCAGCTTTGAGTAATCGAGGATGCGGTTTACTGTCCCCAGCAGCTCTTCAGCGCCGCTCAGAATCTCTTCGGCGTCTGAACACTGTTCGTCATCGCAGGCGTCAGTCTGCAGCTGATGAGCAGCTCCCATGATTCCCATCAAAGGTGTTCTGATCTCATGACTCATATCCGACAGATTTCGTGTGATGGATTCCTTTGCCCGTTCCGCCCCTTTCAATGCCTGATCGGCAGCACTCAAGCTTTGGTCGATTTCTGTCACATCCTTGAATAGGTAAAGGGTGCCGGATTGGGATGAATTTCTTCCCATGAGAATGTTTCGGGTTATCTGCCAATTGACGGGGTTGCGATTGTTCCCAGTCCGGAATCTCATTGAGGTGTTCAGATCCTTCACTGCCTCCTCGCCGCAGTAGCCCAGTGAATCAAAGAGATCGACGGCGTTCATGCCGATGATCCTATCAGGAACGGAATCGAAAAGATCAAGAAACCCCTTGTTATGCTCAATAACCGCTCCGGACGTGTCAAGTATAAGCAGTGAATCATGAATATTATTGTAAAGAAGGTCCTTGGTGATGGGTCCTATTTCAAATACCCGTGTATAAAAAAGGCTGGTGTAGAAAACCGCGCCGACAAGAACGAAGGTGAAGGGGGTCATATCAACCTTCAGAGTGATGGTTTTGGTGATGGTCAGCAGATTTATGGCAGACGATGCCAGGATTGCTGCCATAAGATGCACTGACTGGCGGCGGTATTGACCGGATTCGTTTTGGAGCTGGTAACCCAGGATCAGCAGCGTGCCGATAACAAGAAGATAGGAGTAAGCACTGTGAACCCAGAACCACATATTGAAAGTTCCATAAATCAGTCCGAACTCTCCGATGGTTTGCAGCTGCACATTCCTATAGAACAGATGATGATAAGGATCGGTGGCGACCACGCAGATTGTCATCAAGGGGATGACGGCCAGGGAATACTTGATTGTAGGATTAAGTGTTTTCAATATATGATAATAATCCAGCACGAAATACAGAACCGATATGGGAATCATACTGATGCCGATATACATAAGGTCGTGGTAGAACAGCTTTTCACCGATGTCCTGTGAAAGGGCAGATACTGCCTGCATCGATGTCCAGAGCGCGATTGATCCGAACATCACCGACAGCCAGCGGGCCGCATGAACATCGCTCTTTATCCAGGATACGCCTCCGAGAAAAAGCGAAATCAGAGTCACTGCTGCAAGTGAGGTGATATAAATCTGACCTTCCAAGGGAACCTCCAGAGCATCCAGGTGGATTTTATGTCTTTCCTCTATATATTACCCTGTAACAGGTTTCAAAACAGAAAATTTTTTCCGATGCCTAACGATGCCTTAATCTGATACAATTGAATGCATCCGAGACTAAAACAAAAGGGGACACACATGATAGAGAAACGTATTTCAGATATTGTCGCAGGCGATGAGGTTCAGGGGTTTTTCCTGGTCAGGGAATGTTCCCCCCGTGTTTCATCAGGGAATAAGCTGTATCTGGACATTCAATTGATGGACAGCACCGGAGAGATCAACTCGAAATATTGGGAGGCTCAGGAGGCGGATATTCAAGTACTCGCTGCAGGGACCATCGTCAAATTGCGGGGAGTGGTTCAGCTATTCCAGAACAAGCTTCAATTACGTATTGCAAAGATAAGGCCTGCTCTTGAAACTGACGGCGTCCGCACTGAGGATTTTGTCGCTTCGGCTCCTTGGGATGCAAAGTGGATGCTGGAGCAGATTGAAGCCTATGTGGATGGCATGGAAGTGGAGGATCTCAAGAAGCTGTGCAAGGCATTTCTCGACATATACCGTGAACGGCTGCTGTTTTATCCGGCGGCTAAATCCAACCATCATGCGATCCGCAGCGGCCTGCTCTACCATGTACTCCGCATGCTGCAATCAGCGGAAAAACTTCTGACAGTGTATACGAAATTGAACCGGGATCTGCTTTATACAGGGGTTTTTCTCCATGATCTGGCAAAAATCGATGAGATGGACGCCAGCGAGCTGGGAATCGTCAAAACGTATACCCGCCCGGGACAGCTTCTTGGGCATCTGATACAGGGCATCACATCGGTGGACCGGTTGGGAAAGGACCTGGGCATATCAGAGGAATGGCTCCTGCTTGTGGAGCATATGATATTGACCCACCATTACGAGCCGGAATTCGGCAGCCCGAAAAAACCGATGATTCCGGAAGCGGAGCTGCTTCATTATCTGGATATGATCGATGCCAGGATGTATGACATGGAGAATGCTTTGGGCTCCATAGAAGCAGGACAGTTCACTGAACCCGTTTGGGTTTTGGACAGGCGCAGGTTGTATAAACCTGAGATGGAATAAGGGGGGTCCCCATGGGTTGGATTGAAAGACTGATCAGTGATATACAGATGGCTCCTGAGATTTGGATAACGGCAGCTGTCATTGTAGTATCCTTCTGTATCTTCAGCGGAGTCGCTGCGGATATGATATTCCGGACCTTGCGGATTTTTCTGAGGGGAGTCACCGAGGATACCTGGGATTCACTTAAGAGTTCCTTTAGAGGGCCGCTGAAGGTTTTTATCATGCTTGCAGGACTGTCCTGGGGATTGGAGGTGCTGCCTCTATCGGATAAAACAGATCTGATCAGAGTGAGGTACCTCAGAACCGGATTCATACTGACTGCGGCTTACGGAGCCTACCATCTGGAAGGTGTACTGGCTGCACTTTTCAGGAAAGTACATACCCGCATGAACATGCAAAGCAGTGAAATTCTCAAACAATTCTCTCTCAGGATAATCCGTTTCATTGTGGCAGTCCTGGCAGTTACTCTGGTAGCGGAACAGTTCGGCATCAATGCAGGCAGCATTGTAGCAGGGTTAGGTATAGCCGGTCTGGCGGTCGCATTGGCAGCCCAGGATACCCTGTCCAACATTTTTGCCGGAATCGTTCTGATTTTGGACAAACCCTTTGATGTTGGGGAGCTCGTAGAGGTTGAGAGCCTCATGGGCACGGTGGAAAACATCAATTTCAGGAGCACGCGGCTTCGTCTTTTGACACAGGAGCTGGTTACAATCCCAAACTCGGCCATCGCAAAGGGGCCCATCACCAATCTGACCCGTCGCAGCCAGCGGAGAGCGATCATAAGACTGGAGCTGGGCAAGGATGTTCATCGCAAAGTCGTTATTGAATTCTGTGAGGATCTGGAAGAAATACTCAAGGTTTCTCCAGGCATCGACCCGACAACGGTATTGGTGAGGCTGGAATCCTATGAAATGACCGGGCCGGTCCTCAGCATGATGTTCCTGACCGATTCAGCTGAGTGGGATGACTTTGTAAACACTCGGCAGGAAGCGATCTTCTCTCTGATGGAAGCCCTGGAACGGCACGAAATCAAAACCGCCAAGCAGCGTGTACAGTTCGAGAGCATCAGTGAGTGAATAGAGGGGCCATGAATTATATGCAAAGGAGCTTCCTGTGAAAACAATTAAAATGTTCTTCATGCTTATCTACAGCCTGCTCTGGACCCTTCCTACATTCCCTGAGGCTCTCCGTCTTGAGAAGGAAGGCCGGCAAAAAGAGCTGCAGGCTCTGCTTACGAAGCTCGGTCACGGTTGGGGGCGCATGTTGGTGGAGGCAACCGGCAGTGCGGTGACGGTTACAGGCGCAGACAAGGTGCCGCAGGATCAGGCGGTGGTGATTGTCTCTAATCATCAGGGGAATTTCGATATTCCGGTACTGCTGGGTTATTTCCCTAAGGCTGCGGCTTATATTGCCAAGGAAGAAGTCAGAAAATATCCCATTCTGGGCAAATGGAATGAGCTCTACGGGACAGTATTCATAAAGCGCAACAATCCCAGAGAAGCACTGAGGGCCATCCAGGAAGGCGTTGAGCGTCTGAAGGCCGGCTACTCCCTTGTGATTTTCCCGGAAGGGACCCGCAGCCAGGACGGCCATGTCCTTCCTTTCAAGCCAGGCGCCTTGAAACTGGCCCAGAAGAGCGGGACGGTGATCATTCCGGTAACTCTTATCAATACCCGATCGATCATGGTTAAGAACAGCCTGAGGATCCGCCGGGCCGATATCCGCGTGATCATCGGTGACCCTATCGACCCCAGCACCGAAGCAAGCCACGATCTGGCAGCCATCATCCAGGAACAGATCTCCGCGAACGTGGAACAATGGCAGGATTTTGACGAATAATACACACAGGAACATGAAAACCATCGGAACCACCGAATACACCGAATACACCGAAAGGGATATGGATTTGTGATATAATCGCAGATGTTTTTCGGTGATTTCGGTGTATTCGGTGGTTTCAACAATAGTATTGATGCAAATATTTTATTAGGCAATTTCCTGAAAACGATTTCAGGAGGTTGCTTTTGTTTTTGATATCGATTATGATAGAAAGGTTGGACGCACTCCGTTATAGTTGCCAGTTTCTGTCGCGAACCGCTTTTTGTCGTGTTGCAGGTCGCATCAATCTGGGAGAGCGTCCGGAATCCGCCTCATCTAAGAGGCCATCCGATGGCGCACCGACCGTGCCACGAGAAAGAGAGGAAAATTAATGACATTTCAAGAACTTAATTTGCACGCAGACATTCTTCAGGCAGTAACAGACATGGGGTTCGAAGAGCCCACACCAATTCAGGCTCAGACTATCCCGCTGATCATGGAAGGCTTCGACCTGGTAGGTCAGGCACAAACCGGAACAGGCAAAACAGCCGCTTTCGGAATTCCAGCCCTGCAGACGGTGGATCCTAATGAACGCGGCGCCCAGATATTGGTGCTCAGCCCTACACGGGAACTTGCCATGCAGATTACTGAGGAAATCAGTACTCTAGGCAAACATATGCGTAAGGTCAAAGTCTGCGCCATTTACGGAGGCGAAAAAATTGACCGGCAGTTCATCCGTCTTTCAAAAGGAGTACAGATCGTTGTCGGAACACCCGGCCGGATCATGGATCACCTGCGACGGGGAACACTGGTACTGAACAAACTCAAAATGGTCATTCTTGACGAAGCAGATGAAATGCTGAAAATGGGCTTCAGGGAAGATATTGAAACCATTCTAAGTGACTGTAATACAGATCACCAGACCCTGCTTTTCTCAGCCACCATGGCAAAAGAAATCCTTGATCTGGTTCATAAATATCAAAAAACACCCAAGATCGTAAAGGTCGCTTCCAAGCAGCTTACAGTTGAAAGCGTCGATCAGTTCTATCTCCGTGTCCGCGACAGTGAGAAGACGGAGATCCTTACACGGCTCCTTGATATCCACCAGCCGAAGCTGTCGGTGGTATTCTGCAATACGAAGCGTAAGGTCGACGATATCGTTCTTGATCTTCAGACACGGGGTTACGCCAGTGACAAGATCCATGGCGACATGGTTCAAACCCAGCGTGATATCGTTATGGGCAAGTTCCGAAGCGGTATGACACGCATACTGGTAGCGACTGACGTCATGGCGCGAGGAATCGACGTTGATGATATCGAATGCGTATTCAACTACGACCTGCCGTTGGATGAAGAGTTCTACGTTCACCGTATCGGCCGTACAGGTCGTGCAGGCCGGACCGGTAAAGCCTTCAGCTTTGCTGACCGAAACGATTCATACCGGATTCGCCGGATTGAGTCCTATGCAAAGACCAAGATCATGAAGCAGGAAGTCCCTACTGTCAAGGATGCTGAGCGCGTCAAGAACAACCTGTTCCTGTACGAGGTCAAGAACGCCATTGATGAAGGGGATCTCAAGCCATATAAAGAAATGATCCGGGAACTTCGGGACATGGGCTTCGATGACAGTGATATCGCGGCTGGCCTGATCAAGCTTCAGGTAAACAAAACCAAGTCGAAGGCGACTGATGGAGATCCGTTCGAGCATACCGGCGCTTCTGCCGGAAATGTCCGTTTCTATATCAATCAAGGCCGAAAGCAGCAGCTGCGGCCCAAGATGCTTCTTGATGCGCTTCGGATGGAAGCCGGCGTTGCACCCCGTGCAGTCGGCAATATCGACATTTTCGAAAAATTCACATTTTTCGAAGTGACTCGTGACTGTGCCGATTCCGTGTTCAACAGCATGAGCGGGAGTCTCCTTCAAGGCAAGAAAGTCCTCGTTGAGCCAGCTTCAGCGCGACAGTCCTGATTCTTCCGGAATTGGAATTCCAAAAAGACGTAAAGTCAGTGATATTGCTTCACTGACTTTTTTTCATACCTGTTTGGAATCCGGACGGGTTTCATGCTCCAAGCGTTCAAGGATCTCAAGGGCCTCCGTGTCAGTCTCGCCGCACATCTCCGATGACGGCTGAAGGCTGGAGCACACCTTCGGGCGCAGAGGACTGCCGAAAATGGAGCACCGGTTATCTGCAGTCAGCTGAATGCACCGTATGCCGGCCTCCTTCCCGTGAGGCATCCCTGGAATCGACGAGCTGATGGATGGAGCGATACAACAGGCGGCACAGCCTATACGACAATCTATTCTGCTCATTGCTTCATCTCCTTTGAGTAGGTACATTATACCTTATTGTCTTAATGAAAATAAAATGCTTTTGTGATATAATAGTTAGGTTGTAATTAACGTGATATGCACCGGCAAAAAGCCGGGAATGATAAAGGATGGAAAAAGAAGATGGCTAGAGATAAGGGTATCATCAACGTGGCAGTAATCGCTCACGTAGACGCAGGTAAATCGACACTGGTAGATGCACTGTTGGCACAGAGCAATGTGTTCCGTGACAACGAGACAGTTGTTGACTGCGTCATGGATTCAAACGATTTGGAAAGAGAGCGCGGGATTACGATCTATTCGAAGAACTGCTCCGTTCAGCACACATATACGGACGAATCCGGTGAGGTTTCGGAAATCAAGATCAATATCGTTGATACCCCAGGCCATGCCGATTTTTCCTCCGAAGTGGAACGGATCATCAAGACCGTTGATACGGCCATTCTTCTGGTTGATTCCAGCGAAGGTCCGATGCCTCAGACGCGGTTCGTTCTCCATAAAGCACTGGAGCAGGGTCTTAAACCGATCCTGATGATCAATAAAATCGATAAGAAGGATCAGCGGGCTGAGGAAGTCGTTAATATGACCTTCGATCTGTTCTGTGAGCTGGGCGCCACTTCCGAGCAGCTTGATTTCCCGATTCTTTACGGTATCGCCCGTGAGGGGATCGCTAAGGACGAAATGCACCATGAGAGTGAAAACCTGGTCCCGCTTTTTGAACTTCTCGTTAAGCACGTGACCCAGTATCCGGATCGGGATGATGAGCCGCTTCAGGTTCAGATCTCAACCCTTGGCTACGACGATTATGTCGGCCGTCTTGGCATCGGCCGGATTACACGCGGAACCCTTAACAAAGGACAGACCGTGGCAGTCGCTCAGGGCGATGGACAAGTGACAAGAGGCAAAATTTCTAAGATCATGGTCCATGAAGGACTTGCACGGGTTGAAAAACTGAAGGCTCACAGTGGAGACATCGTCATCATGGCGGGAATTCCGGATATTTCCATCGGAGATACCCTCTGCGATGTGGATTGCATAGAGCCTTTGGAGCGTATTGAAATCGAAGAGCCCACACTGGCCATGAACTTTTATGTAAATGATTCGCCATTCTGCGGACGCAGCGGTAAGTTTCTGACTTCCCGTCATATTCTTGCACGTCTGGAACGGGAACTGGAATCGAATGTAGGCCTTCGCATGGAAGTGCTTCCAGGCCAGGATGGTTTCCGGGTATCCGGTCGGGGCGAGCTGCATCTGTCCATCCTGCTTGAGAACATGCGCCGTGAGCTTTATGAGATTGCGGTTTCCAAGCCTGAAGTTCTTTACAAGCAGATCAACGGAGTGCTGTGCGAGCCTGTGGAAAAAGTAATCGCATCCATGCCCGATGAATTCAGCGGCCCGGTAATCTCGGCCATGAACCAAAGGAAAGGCCTTATGAAGTACATGGAGGCGGATCAGGGCTTCACGAAAGTGGAATATCTGGTACCAACCCGTGGACTTCTGGGATACCGAAGCGAATTCATCAACGTGACACGGGGTGAAGGAACACTGGTTCGTTCTTTTGAGAGCTTTGAGCCTTACGCAGGAGAAATCCCGGGTCGTGCAAACGGGGTTCTGATCTCCCAACAGCCTGGTCAGGCGATGGCTTATGCCCTGAGCAACCTGGGTGAGCGTGCGACGATGTTCGTTGAAGCGGCTCAGGAAGTTTATACAGGTCTGATCGTTGGCATGAACAGCCGACGGGATGATATGGTGGTCAACGTATGCAAAAACAAGAAGCTTACCAATATGCGTGCTTCCGGATCTGATGATGCGGTGCGTGTACAAAGCCCGCGGGTATTCACACTGGAAGAGGCCCTGGAATTCATTGAAGGGGACGAACTGGTTGAAATCACACCTGATGCCATCCGCCTGCGCAAGAAGATTCTGGATGAGACAGAGCGAAACCGATCAAGCAAAAGAAAAGAAATCGGTTGAATATTGCCGAATGAAACATCCCCTCCGATCAGCTTTCTGCTGATTGGAGGGGATGTTTTTTTATTGCATGATCAGGGGTGTTATTCCTCTTCCGTTTTGGGTATGATAAATGAAGTGAAAGCGCCTATCCTTGATGAATCGTGAACCGGAGGGATTACATATGTCAGAAGCCGTACCGATGCAAAAAAAGAACACCAGGAAGGTTACCCTGGACACCTTTGAGCTGTCGCTGTTTTGTCAGCAAATGGCGCTGGTGCTGAAATCAGGCATTGCACCGGTGGAGGGTGTGCCGCTTATTGCTGAGGAACTTACTCAGCCCCGTCTGAAAAAGGCTTTGGATGAGATTGGTGATGATATCGCCCGGGGATCAAGCTTCCATGAAGCCCTGCGAAATCAGAGTCTGTTTCCGGATTATCTCGTATCCATGACCCTGCTGGGTGAAAAAACAGGGATGCTCGATCGAGTGATGGATAATCTTGCCAAGTATTACGAACGGGACTATCGCCTTCAAAAGAAATTCCGAAGCAGCATCACTTATCCGTTTATACTGATGGGACTCATGCTTGTAGTCATCCTTCTTCTGATATTGAAAATTCTTCCCATGTTTGCAAATATACTCAGTGCTTTGGGCGGAGAAATGCCCCAGGTCACATCGATCCTCATGTTTTTTGGACAGGCAACCCTGCAGGCGGCTCCTGTCCTTATCGGCATAACCGTGGTCCTGATACTGGGTGTCTTCACATACGGACGGACGGATGCGGGGGAACTGTATTTCGACCGACTGCGTCTTGAACTCCCTTATCTGGGTAAGGTATACCGAAAAGTTTCTGCAGCTCGATTCAGCCATGGCATGGCACTGGTGCTGCGAAGCGGAATGACCTTTGAAGAAGGATTGGATGCGGTGGAGCAGATAATCGGCAACCGATTCGTACGGACGAAAATCATCGAGGCAGGGGACTGGATCCGCACAGGTGAAACACCTGCTGATGCATTCGCCAAACTGGGACTTTATCCGAACCTGTTCATCCGCATGATGCGTATCGGCCATAAGACCGGTGAGCTTGATCAGATGATGAGCAAGATTTCAGACGTATATGATGATGAAGTGGAGGATTCCCTGAACCTGCTGGCCAATGCCATTGAACCGATACTCGTCATATCCCTTTCTGCCATCGTGGCCGTGATTCTGTTGGCCGTCATGCTGCCTCTTATCAATATCATGAGCACCATAGGCTGATACCGGACCAATGAAACGGAAATGGGGGAATGCAGCATGAACGCAGTCAAACACACGCAGGTCCCCGCTTGGATTCTTTTAGGGACCATCGCAGTCATTGTGATCTACGGCTTCGCAGGAATGGACCGTTTCTGGCGGCAATCGGATATGCAGCATACGGACAGCATCAAACAGGCAATCCTGAGAACGTCCGCACAATGCTATGCCATTGAGGGCAGCTATCCGCCTGATCTGCCTTATTTGGAGACGAATTACGGACTGGTCCTGGATCACAAGAAATACAGCTATGTCTATGAGATTTTTGCATCAAATATCCGTCCGGAAGTTGAGGTGCTGCCATGGAATACAGAAATCAGACAACAGTGACCAAAGCCTTGCTGTGCCGCGCAGGGCGAACGCAGGTGGAAGTTCTGGCAGTGCTGATCCTGCTGCTTCTTTTGGGTGTTTCTACGTTTACCCTGTCCATGGCGGGAGCTGATTCATATAAAAACATCAACAGCTTCAGGGACAAGAGCTCATCAGTCCGTATCGCCATGGCATACACCGAAATGAAGATCCGCCAGTATGACACTGCAGATGTGCTTAAAGTGCAGCCTCACCCTGTTACGGGTGCAGATGCCTTGGTAATCCGTGAGGCTGTAGAAGGCAAGAATTATGAAACATGGATATACTTCAGTCAGGGTTCGCTTCGGGAAGCACTTGTCCTTGAAGGGCAGGTGCCTACCGATGAATTCAGTTTCGAGGTCGTGTCTCTTGATGATTACAGGATTACGGAGGATCCCCGGAAAAACGGCGTTAAGATCGAGGTTCGGGCTGTGGACGATAAGGGTAGGAATCTGATTCTGGACAGCTTTGTCTCTTTCCGGAGCGGGGGGGTGCGGCCATGACCGGCAGCCTCAGAAACCGCTTGAATGAAAGAGGCTTCTCGTTGGTCGAGATGCTCATCGCAGTTGCAATCCTGAGTCTTATGGGACTAGTGGTGATTCAGGTGTTCATCACGGCAAGTTCTCTGAATCATAAGGCTGCTGATATGGACCGCGCAGTAGCAATAGGAACAACCATTGTAGAACGGCTTAAAGGGCTGCCTGCCGGAACTGAGCTTGACAGCCAGAAAATCGGGAGCATTTTTTCTGATGCGGTGGTCAGTATCGGGGTGGATGGCAGGGAAGGGACCCTTAGCCAACTTTATACAGAGGAATGGGAGCCGATGTCGATGTCATCTTCACAGCTGGCTAGCTTTGTTGTCGACGCCAGATTCAGGGCGGCATCTCCTGGAGAAGGGAATGTTACGCTTGTTTCCATCAAAGTCATCCGGCAGGGCCGTTATTTTCACAAAGCGGATCCGCTGCCGCTTCTTTTCGAGCTGGATGCGGCTCTGCCTCAACCGCTTAAGGGAGGCGTTCGATGATGAAGAGCGGCCATCTTTCAAACAAACAGGGCAGCGCCTCAGTGATTGTGATCATGGTCATGCTTCTGCTGGTCGTATTCGGAATTCTCGCATTCGTTTCCGGCGGATCCAGTCTTAAGCTGGCTGAAAAGAATGCCGATGCTGTGACGTCCTATTATCTTCTGGATATGAAGGGTGAAATCGCAGCTGGTCAGATTTCTGAACTGCTTAAAAGCGATGCATCGATCACTGGCCTGGACACAAGAATCAGAACCTTGACAGGGATCAATGATGTTTCTGTAGAGCCGCAGGCTACGGGGAATCCGGTTATTACGGTTCGAATTCTGGGTTCGTCACTTATGAACGGGGCCAGTCTGAGAATTCGTCTTCAGCAAAAGAGCGAGCCGATGGATCCATTGGGACTGGAAATTCTGGAATGGAAATTGATCAATAAGCCCTTTGAGTACAGGGAAAATGTGAATTTATGGGACGGTGGCAGCTGATGAGCGACAAACTGGTATTCAACGGGGACTATGCAGTCATGGAACTGCTCCGTTTCGCGAAGGAGCATAAGGCATCCGATCTCCATCTGACTGTGGGTGTGCCGCCGATAATAAAGGTTCGGGGCGAGCTCCTGGATGTGGGGGATAAGATTCTTTTGCCGGGCATTATCGAGCCCATCATTAGGGAACTGTTCCAGGATGAAAGCAACTATCGGGAGTTCCTAAGCTCGGGAGATAAGGATTTTTCCATTTCTGCGCCTGGTATCGGACGGTTCCGGGTCAATACGTTTTTTCAGCGGGGCTCCATGGCTGCTGCCATCAGGATCGTACATACAGAGCTGCCGGATCCGCAAGAACTGGGGATTCCTGAGGGGATACTCAATCTGCATAAGACCAATCGTGGACTTGTGCTGGTAACGGGTCCCACTGGAAGCGGAAAATCCACCACGCTGTCCTGCTTGATCGATCTCATCAACGAAACCAGAAAATGCCATATTCTTACCCTGGAAGAGCCCATCGAATTTCTGCACAAGCACAAAAGAAGCATTGTGAATCAAAGGGAAATCGGACAGGACACCGCTTCCTATACCAAGGCTCTGCGCAGCGCCCTGCGGGAGTCGCCTGATGTCATCCTCCTGGGAGAAATGCGGGATCTGGAGACCATATCCATCGCCATGACAGCGGCAGAAACCGGCCATCTGGTATTTTCTACCCTGCATACCGTAGGTGCTGCGAAGACAATTGACCGGATCATCGATGTATTTCCTCCAAACCAGCAGCAGCAGATAAGGATACAGCTCTCAACAGTGCTTCAGGCCGTCGTGTCACAACAGCTTCTGCCTTCTCGTGAGCTGGGCAGGGTTGCAGCATTCGAGATCATGTACATGAACAACGCCATCCGCAATCTGATCCGTGAATCCAAGGCTTTCCAGATCGACGCCGCTATCCAGACCGGCCGTAATTCCGGCATGGTCAGCATGGATCTGAGTATTTCCGAGCTGGTGAAGCAGGGGTTGGTTTCGAAGGAGGATGGGTTGGCGTATTGCGTGAACCCGGAAATACTGATGCGGTATTTGGAAGGGTAGCCCTCCGGGACTCCTTCTGTTAAGCAGACCGCCCGAATCTACGATTCGTCGCGGGTCGCTTATGCACCTAAAGTGACACACGTGATACAAATCTTTGATTTGTCAATCACGTGTAGGCGCTGTGGCCAGCTTCGCTGCCACCTTCCTCCCAGAGGAAGGTTGAGATGTCAATCTCCCTCCTTGGCCGTTCCGGCATAAGCGATGTGCACCAAATCTCAGATTTGGGCACCCTGCTTAACGGGGATGTCACGAAGTGACAGGGGGAGACGCAGCGCGTAGCCCAGAAGATTCGAGAGATTGCCATCACGGCAATCTCTCTTTCAATATCCCCCAACTTCTGTTACAATCAAAACATATCCAACAAAAACACTCGGAAATGATGTTACGTAACATACGTTACATAACATGATCCCGATCCCCGTTATACTGAGACCATAGTACGAAAGGAGAACCACCAATGGACAAGCCTAAGTTTGCAACACTCCAGCGTGTTCGGACAGAAGATCGCACATTCGGCATCACCCCCCGCATACCCGGCGGGTTTGTAACGCCGGAAATCCTGAACAAGCTGGCGGCTGTAGCCCAGAAATACCATGCCACGCTGAAAATCACATCAGGACAGCGGATAATGCTGCTGGGATTGAAGGAAAGCGATGTGAATACCGTGTGGGACGAGCTGGACATGGAACCGGCGGTGCTTTCTCCTTACTCAGTTAAAAACGTGGAGATCTGCCCGGCCTCATTCTGCAAGCGGTCAAAGCAAAATTCCATGAAACTGGGTCTGAAGCTGGAAAAACGATTCTACGGCGCCCCTGCTCCGAACCGCACCAAAATAGGCGTGGCAGGGTGTCTGAACGGATGCACCAGCGTAAATGCAAAGGACATAGGCGTTCTGGCGAATGAAGAGGGATACATGATTGTAGCCGGCGGCAGTGCCGGATACCATCCCAGATTGCCAGACCGGATCGCGGAGGGACTTGATGAGGATCAGGCATACATCATGGTAGAAGCGGTTTATGATTATTATGCAGCCAACGCCCCTATGGGCGAGAAGCTGGGAATCTGGATCGACACCATCGGCCTCGATACCTTCAAGGCTGGCGTACAGGAACACTACGAGACAAAACTTAAAAATATGGAGGAGAACACACCCTATGAGTAAATTTCTTGCACCGATCCACAGCTGGCTCTTCAACAAGATACAGATTTCAGAGAGCATTGAGAATAGCCTGCTGGATTCCCTTCAGCTGCAGAGGGCGCCATTCGTTACAGAGCTCTACACCCGAATAGGCTCCAAGCTTCCTGAAAGTCCGCTCGAAGACCTTATCGATCAGGGGAATATCCACGGCTGGCTCCAAAATCGGATTCACATGACTGAGAGTCGGCTGGCAGCCCTGATAACCTGGCAGGTTAAGGGGAATCCTGAGGTCATCACTGAGCTGCACAGAATCTGGTCGGAATCAGGAGCCGCTCTGGCGGTTGCGATGGATGTGCCATTCCCGTTAAATGCAGAGCAGGCCTATAAACTGGTGCAGGACGTAGTTTTGGAAGGCATGCCATGTGACAGGGTCAATCAAGTCACAGCAGCAGGTGAAAAGTCATATGAGTGGCTAACAACAAGCTGTCTCCATAAAAGATATTTTGATGAAGTAGAAGGAGATTCCGCACACTACTATGCACTCAGAGCCTCCTTCATCAACGGCATGCTCGGTGCAATACAGCCAGGAACCCATTATCACGTAGCAGCGCAGCCCGCCGGATCCGGCGCAGCATATCACAACCAGATAACCATCCAATAGGAGGAAACAACCATGACAGTGACCAAAGATATGATTATCGCAGATGTACTTAAAGCAAATCCACAGGCCGCAATGATCCTAATGAACAACGGCATGGGCTGCCTCGGCTGCCCCTCATCCCAGAGTGAAACCCTTGAGCAGGCTGTGGAAATCCATGGAATGGATATCAATAAGCTTTTGGGGGAATTGAACGGATAGAAATAGAAAAATAACAAAATGGGCTGTCTCATCATTAGAGACAGCCCATTTGCGTTTTTGAAGCTGTCATCGCGCCTATTTCGAGTGATGCAGGTTACTTCTGCTGAAAACTCAGCTTATACTTCTCCACATATCCCACCGGATGATAGGATTCCTTGGCTTTACGAAGGCGTTCCAGCCCCATGTCCTGCTCACGGTTCACAATTTGAGTGGGGAATGGGCAGTTTTCCAGATACACCTGGTTTATTGCAGCATAAAGACCGTCAATCCAGGTATCCGCCTTTTCGATGTGGATCACAGTTGAGTCTGAACTCAGCTGCTCTGCCAGTGTGAAAGCCTCCACTATTCCATTTATACGGATCAGGCCTCCGTTGAAATCCAGGTGATCCTTGTTTTCAAGGGCATCGAGGATAGCCAGGCGCTCATGTGTCAGGTCAGGGTCGCTGGCGCAGTCATGCTGATGACACCAACGATGCAGACAATCCTTGACTTCCTTCACGTTGACGTTGCTCAGAGTTTCGTAGTTCCAATCCTCATAGGTTTTCAGGAATTTATTCAAATGGTTCCGTTTTTTGTGGTAAATATTGCCCTTCAATGTCCTAAGACTCTCGAAATCATAGAGGTAATCAAAATCATCGCGCATCTCCGAACTGATGATTTCATCAGGATACAGGCTCATGATCGACTCCGTGACGGATTTTTCGGCTTTCTTGATGATCAGGGGCCGATCAGCCTTGCTTAGCCAGATGCGAACCGCATCTATGGATTCCTTCAGATTGCCTCTGTAGTCCCCTATGGGGGGTGAAAAGTACCATTTGCCGGCAGGTGAAACATTGAGCACCCACAAAAAATCACCGAATACGGCATGGTGAAAGTCGTATTTTCGGCGCCACATGTACAGATTAGTGAAGCTCAACTCGGAAGCCCGGGTTTTGAAAGGCTTGAGATAACGGTCAAATAAGGGTTTGTCGTGCAGGGCTAATATCCTAAAGGGTTCCATACGTCCTCCTGATATACTGAATTCGCAGGTTTATACTTCTAATTCCATATTAAACCTTGTGTAACAGAATGCAACTCTCGTCAGGCACCCGACCTGTTGCAAAGCAGGGGGGCTTATGATAAAATTGATTCAGCGGATAGTTTGCATTCAAGAATGCAGAATGCTCAGGACGACTCAAAGCGTATGATGATAGGGCTGTTGGGGGTTATACCCGGACAGCTTTTTTATAGTTTGAAATTATAACTTAATTCTATTACCCCAAATCGGCAATAGGGAAAAAGAGGAGAAAAATGACAGAAAAGAAATCGAAAGAAGCGAAAATCAGAGTGATCCCCCTCGGTGGGATGAATGAAATCGGAAAGAACATGACTGCAATTGAATTCAATGACGAGATAATCATCATCGATGCCGGAATCAAATTTCCTGATGAGGATATGTATGGAATCGATGTCATCATTCCGGATATCACTTATCTGGTCAAGAACAAATCCAAAGTCAAAGGAATTTTCCTTACTCATGGTCATGAAGACCATATCGGCGGTCTCCCTTACATCCTAAGAGAGCTGAAGGTGCCGATATACGGTACACGATTCACCCTGGGACTGGTGGAACATAAGCTCAAAGAGCATACAACCCTGAAGAACGTGAAACTGCAGGTGGTCACCCAGGGCCAGAAGATGAAGACAGGCTCATTCGAAATCGAGTTCATCCGTGTAAGCCACAGCATACCGGATGCAGTGGCCATGGCCATTACGACACCTTTGGGCGTCATCATGTTCATCGGGGACTTCAAAATAGACTATACCCCGATTGACGGACAGATAATCGATCTGCAGACCTTTGCAGAATATGGGAAAAAAGGTGTCCTATTGCTCATTGCCGATAGCACCAATGCGGAACGGCCTGGTCATACGATCAGTGAAAGCACCGTTGGAGATACTTTCGAAACGATTTTCCGCCATGCGAAAGATAGGATAATCGTCGCCTCCTTCGCATCCAACGTCCACCGTGTCCAGCAGATCGTCAATGCTGCTCATGCCAACAACCGGAAAGTGGCTTTTTCAGGCAGGAGTATGGTTAACGTGGTCGGGGTGGCTACGGAGCTGGGGTATCTCACACTTCCAAAAGACATACGGGTTGACATTGAGGATCTCCACAGATATCCGGACAATGAAGTCTGCATTGTCACCACCGGCAGCCAGGGAGAACCCATGGCTGGGCTTTCCCGCATGGCCAGCGGTGATCACCGTCAGATTGGGATACAGGAGGGGGATCTGGTGATTTTCTCATCAACACCGATTCCGGGCAATGAAAGAAGCGTTAAACGTGTCGTTGACGGTCTGTTTGAAAAAGGGGCGAATGTCATCTATGAAGCCCTTGCAGAAGTCCATGTATCCGGTCAT
>CAZEHS010000007.1:0-20780 GCA_964511875.1 uncultured Peptostreptococcaceae bacterium | reverse complement strand
TTTCTCATAAAAACCGATTCCGGGAAATGAAAGAAGGTTTAAACGGTTCGTTGACGGTTGGTTGAAAAAGGGGGGAATTTCAATTTATGAGGCCTTTGCGAAGTCCCTGTATCCGGTCCTGCCTGGCCGGGGGGAATGGAAATTAACCCAACCCTGGTAAGACCTGAATATTTCATCCCCGGTCACGGTGAATACAGCCATCTCCGTCAGCACGCATTACTGGCTGAACGGATCGGCATGAGCAAGGACCACATCTTTGTGATGGATATCGGGGAAGTCATTGAATTCACTGCGGAAGGGGCAAAGCCCGGCAAAAAAGTCCAAAGCGGAATGACCATGATTGACGGCCTTGGGATCGGTGAAGTGGGAAATATCGTTCTGCGAGACCGAAAAATGCTGGCTGAAGAAGGCCTGATTGTCGTAGTGGTCGCCCTTAACAAGGAAACGAGACAGCTGGTTTCCGGTCCGGACGTCATCTCCCGCGGCTTCGTGTATGTACGTGAATCGGAGGACCTGATGAACAAGACCCGTGAGATCGTTCGCGGTTCCTTGGCTAAATGCGAGGCTAAGAATGTCACCGTATGGTCTGCATACAAGAATGCCATCAAGGATGATCTGAACAATTACTTCTATCAGACGATGAAGCGAAGTCCGGTGATTCTGCCTATCATCATGGAAGTCTAAGTCTTAATAATATTGACAGATTACTGGGAGGTACTTGAAAATGTCGGTTACGGTCAATCTTAAAGTGATGGAGAGCATGAGCTATTTCTGGGAAGCAACAAAGGATCGGGAGAAGGTAGGAGAGCAGTATATAAACAGTGTTGCAACGATGCCTGAAATGAAACCCCTCTACGGGAGCGACTTTACAGAGGAATCGGTTCGGAAGCTCCTTAGCGGCATTTCCAACCGGGAAATGTTTCCGTGGAATCAAAAAGAAGGCAGATTCTGGAACAACAACATGTGGATGCTGGAGGATATGGAGCTGGGCAGACGGATGCTTGGTCCAGTCAAGACACTGAACCTGGATGCTCTGAACGCAAAACTCGGCAATCGGGATATTGAGGTGGTGATCATTCCAGGCCACGTGGACTCGTATTATAATGAACCGGGTCGCATCACTCTGAACTTTTTCAAAATTCAGGTTGACCTTGAAACCGGCAGCCTGAATTTTGAAGGAATGCCACTGGTTGCTTATCTGGAGACACTGATCTGAAAATGAAATCGAGGGTCTTACTGAGTACTCAGTAAGACCCTCGATTTCATTAAGGTGTCAACCGATTGAAGTGGTCAATCGGCGGATTCCAATTTGTTGGATGCATTCTCTGCAAACATGATGCTGTCTGAAAAGAATCAGATCGTTGATGGATCTGCAAAATATACAGGATTCCTGATGCTTTCGGATATGAACGTTACCATCTTTGGAAAAAATCTCAACAGGGGTGTCTTCTTTAAGGCCCAGTTGTTTTCTAACTTTTGCGGGTATGACAACGCGACCAATCTCGTTGATTGAACAGCGGCTGTGTTTGCGCACCTGTGCTCCTCCTAGGATGATGGTTTCAATTCCGAGTTAAACGTTTAGTGTTATGATACTATTTATTGTGTGACACAGCAATAATATAATTTAATTAATATGTATAATGAATTAAATATGATTGGGTACTCATATCAATGGGTTGAAGTTAATTTTGAAGGGCAGGCGGTTTCTGCAAGGGATTCCGTTTCGACACGGATTTGGGACTCTCGGGCAAGACATGACAAGTGACGGACAAAGTAATATAATGGAGTGGAATTCTTCATTCAAAGAGGTTTAAATCCATGGGGCCTGCCAAAATAAGCATTACCGGTGACGTGACGCCCTGGGTCTATATCCTGATCTGCGGTGATGGTTCGCTCTATACAGGGATGACAACGGATCTGAGAAAAAGGCTGCTGCAGCATCAGCAGAAAAAAGCCCGATGCAAGTTCACAAGACGTTCGGATAAACACCCGATAAGGCTAGGGGCCGCTTGGAAGTTGTCAGGCCAGCGCGGGCATGCTCTGATTTTGGAAAATTTCATTAAAAAAATGAGCCGGACTGAGAAACTCACCCTGCTTCAGGACAAGGCAATGCTAAGAACGATAATTGACAGGGAAGTGTTGATGCTCCCCTGTGAACTGACCCCATATAAGGGGGATTTATATGATTTGGAGGAAGCTTAATGATGAATCGAAAGTTGAAGCGGATCCTGACGCTGATCCTTGTGGCTATACTGATCGGCTCTCTGGTGTTCGGCACTTTCCTTACGGCCTTGCCGCTCTTTTATTGACATGAAGACACTTCTGAAACTGCTGCTGGTCCTGCTTATCGGTGGGGCTGCTTTCTATCTTTACCAGTCAGGAACCTTTAAGTTCAACGAAAAACCACTCAATGGATTCCGCGACGAATTCGATACGATTGACAGGGAGAACTGGTATGTTGGCGAATGGCGCACCAATAAACCGGCTTATGAGAAAGCGATTCTCCTGGACGGATCCATCACCTTGAAAGTACAGGAAACAGACCGTGGACCGTACCTCCTTTCTGAAGTCATGGAAATTAAGAAGCCCAGCATCATAACCATTAAACGGCGAGCGCTTGTCAATTACGGGAATGACCGCTTTATGGGGGGCATGGCTTTACTGCAGACGGATCATGATCAATTCAATCCGAAAATCGTTGATGAAGGGGCGGAAATGGGCTTCGGTAACGGCATTGTCCTTGTTGAATATGTCCATAATCTGGACCCGCTGACACGTCGACCGGGGCAGGATGGGTTTCGCATCATGATGCCGGATTGGCAGACAGACGGGAATTATAAGGTGCTGCCGGCTATCTTCAATCAGTGGTTCGATGAAACCCTGATTTATAACACAAAAAGCGGACAGGTGGTATACCGACTGAATGACAAGGAATACACCCTGCGCGGTTTCTCAATGAGCAAGAAGTTCTTCAGGGTGTTCATGCATTCGTACGGCAGCAATGTGGGTCACAGCCTCAAGATGGATTGGTTTGAGATGAAAGTTGAACCTATCGACTGAGTGAGCGTTACGAGCGGGCAAGGCGGTGATGGTCGTGTTTGTTATCAACAACCCGGAGAAGCACCTGCATCCGATCAAGGTATGGCTGGCGGATCCTGACCAATTGGAACCGGTATGTCTTACCCAGGCCGTGAATCTGGCGAATATCCCTTTTCTGCATAAGTGGGTTGCGCTTATGCCTGATACCCATCCGGGCTATGGAATGCCCATTGGCGGCGTTGCGGCAATGAAAGGGATCGTTGTTCCAAATGCGGTAGGCGTTGATATCGGCTGCGGCATCTGTTTTTCGGAAACCAGTCTGTCCCGTGAAGCGCTTACACCGCAGATAGGCCAGAAACTGATCGAACAGGTGATGCAGCGGATTCCCCTGGGATTCCGGCATCAGGATAAGAAACAGAATGCACCGCTGATTGAGGCGTTTCTAAAAGAAAACTCTGCAAGCTTAAAACAGCATTTCGTCCTATTTAAGGAACTGGAGGATGTGCTGTTTCAAATAGGAACATTGGGTTCCGGGAACCACTTCATTGAAATCCAGGAGGACGATCTGGGAAAAATCTGCCTGATGGTCCATTCCGGCAGTCGTAACATCGGTCTGAAGATTGCGAATTACTTCAATGAAAAAGCGAAAGTCATCTCGAAAAAAAACGGCTGGCAAACGCATGTGCGTAACCAGCTGGCATTCATGCCTGTGGATTCTGAAAGCGGCAGGGCCTATCTTGAATGGATGGAGGTTGCCCTCCTGTTCGCACGGGAAAACAGGAGGCTCATGATGGAAACGATCCAAAGGATTTTGACAGAAACGTTCCCGGGTACGCAAGTAATCAGCGAACTCAACGTGCACCACAATTATGCCGCATTGGAAACCCATTATGGAGAAGATGTATGGGTCCATCGCAAGGGTGCAATCAAGGTGGGAAAGGGAGAACTTGGAATCATTCCAGGGGCCATGGGTTCGTCATCCTTCATAGTGGAGGGCCTGGGAAATGCAGAATCCTTCAATTCCTGCTCACATGGAGCAGGCCGACATATCAGCAGGCGTCAGGCGCTGAAAGAAATTCAGAAGGAAAGGGTATTTCAGGACCTTGAATCTCTGGGTGTACAGGTAGGGACACCGGACCGGGACGGATTGGTGGATGAATCCCGATTCGTGTATAAGGATATTTACGCAGTCATGGAAAATCAGAAGGATCTGATACGACCTGTAAAGGTCTTGAAATCGGTATTGGTGGTGAAAGGATGACATTGGCGGTTATAGAGGATATCCAAGGGGTCCGCGAAGCGGTCGTGCGCTACCGGGTCACATTGGACTCAGGCAGGATTTGGCTGGTTCACAGCGGCACGTTGAAGCGGGTGGGTCTGAGGGTAGGAATGATTCTTGATGAACAGGCCTATGAGACGGAAATCAACCTGTCGGAAGCGACCGAAGCCCGGGAATTCGCCCTGCGCAGTCTCGCAGCCAGGGGACGGACTGCAGCGGAGCTGACTGGAATTCTGATAAGGAAAGGGTTCACCGAGGAACAGGCGGCTCGAACACTGGCCTGGATACAGGAAAAGGGACTCATTGAGGAAGAAATCCTGCTGGAGGACACTGTTGAATCCCTCATGAAACACAAAGGGATCCACCAGGTACGACAGATTCTGAGCAGGCGTGGATTTTCCAAAGAGGAAGCTGAACGGGTCCTGAAGGATAAATCCAGTGATCCTGAAATTTTTGAAAGGGTACTCATGCTTTCCAGGAAGAAAATGAAGGAGCTTCAAAACCGCTATCCTGACCAGTATTCCGGTCGTCTGGGGGCTTGGCTTTATGGTAAGGGTCATGATTCAGATCTGATCAGACGGGTTTTGACAGCTTTGAAGATACAGGACTTTCATGATGAAGAATAGAATCATGCCATTTTTCACAAAGTCCTTTACAATAAGGAATGTTTGCGTTAAGATACCATTGGTTAATATCCCGTTGATGGGGATTCATAGTTTTGCTATAATGGATTGATAGGGTCTGGGAATCTAAGTAATTCACATACAATGGAGGAACATCTGAACATGACAGCGGAAATGATTAAAAAAGAAGGCAATCAGGTAGTGCTGAAGCTTACAATCGATGCGGATACATTCGAAAAAGGCATTCAGAAGGCTTACATCAAGGAACGCGGGAAATACAACCTTCCTGGATTCAGAAAAGGCAAAACGCCGCAGCAATTGATTGAAAAGAATTTCGGCGAAGGAGTATTCTTTGAAGAGGCCATCAATGTGGTTGTGCCTGAGCCATACGCAGCTGCACTGGATCAATTTTCACTCGAACCGGTTGATCGCCCTGACCTGGATATTGAAGATGTAGGCAAGGGAAAAGATCTCGTCGTAACAGCGACAGTCACAGTCAAACCGGATGTCGTTCTTGGGGAATACCTGGGTGCGGAAGTTGAAAAAGTGAGCTTCGAAGTCACTGATGAAGAAGTGGAAGCTGAGCTTGAACGAAGCAGGGATATGAATGCCCGCATGGTTACTGTCGAAGACCGTACCGTGCTGGATGGTGACACGCTGACGATCGATTATTCCGGCTTTGTCGGTGACCATCAGTTCGAAGGCGGCACAGCCGAGAACCAGACTCTGGTAGTTGGATCCAATCGGTTCATCCCTGGATTCGAAGAACAGCTGATCGGAGCGCCGCTTAACGAAGAAGTGACCGTAAACGTTACATTCCCGGAAGAATATCACTCCGATGAACTGGCCGGCAAAGAAGCGAAGTTCCTGGTCACAGTCAAAGGAATCAAGGCTAAGGAAATGCCTGCGCTTGATGATGAATTCGCCAAGGACACCAGTGAGTTCGATACGCTGGAGGAGCTGAAAGCTGACATCCGCAAGCGGTTGGAAGAAACCAGCGCCACAAAAGCCAAGAACGAGCAGCGGGACAAAGTGGTGATGGCATTGGTGGACAAGTCAGAGATGGACATTCCTCAGGTCATGATCGAAAGCGAAATCAACGATATGCTCCGTGATTTCGATTACCAGCTCCGCTATCAGGGTTTGGATATCGAAAAGTACCTGCAGTTTTCAGGATCCACAATCCAGGATCTCAGAGCCCAAATGCAGGAAGACGCTCTGCGACGGGTCAAAACGTCTTTGACAGTTGAAGCTGTCTGCAAGGCTCAAGGAATTGAGACCTCCGATGAAGAGGTGGAAAAGGAGCTTGAGCTGCTTGCAGAATCACAGAAAACTACGGTGGATAAAATCAGGAAGTCTTTCGCCAAAGACAATTACGCTTATCTGAAAGACATGATTCTCTCCAGAAAAACTGTAGATTTCCTTACGGAACAGGCAGTCATCAAGTAATTAACCCCATAGCCGGCATGGCTTTCCCATTTGAGGGAAAGCTTGCCGGATGTTTTGATATTTGAGGATGGAGCATATTTAGAAGATTTACAAAGGATTTATGCGTCAATTGGTGTTCCTTGGGGTATTAATTTTAAAAGGGAAGGTGTGATACTGATGGCATTAGTACCAATAGTTGTCGAGCAAACCAACCGCGGTGAGCGGTCTTACGATATTTACTCACGGCTGCTTAAGGACCGGATCATCATCCTCGGTGACGAGGTGAATGATGTCACAGCCAGTTTGATAGTGGCCCAACTTCTGTTCCTGGAAGCCGACGATCCGGAGAAGGATATCAGTCTGTACATCAACAGTCCCGGAGGATCAATCACAGCTGGAATGGCCATCTATGACACGATGCAGTATATCCGTCCGGATGTATCCACAATTTGTATCGGTATGGCAGCAAGCATGGGGTCATTCCTCCTGGCGGCCGGTGCAAAGGGGAAACGTTATGCTCTCCCGAACTCGGAAATAATGATTCATCAGCCTCTCGGCGGAACACGCGGACAGGCGTCAGACATCAAGATCCATGCGGAGCGGATCCTGAGACTGCGGGATACCCTAAACAAGATCCTGAGCGAACGGACCGGACAGCCTCTGGAACGCATAGAAAAAGACACTGATAGAGATAACTTCCTGTCATCTGAGGATGCAGTAGCATACGGGCTCATTGATGAAATACTGACTTCCAGACAAAAGTAGCAGGATACGGTTCCATAAAGAGGTGATGGCATGTCTAAGTTTGATGAAAGAAAACAATTGAAATGCTCATTTTGCGGTAAATACCAGGATCAGGTCAAGCGATTGATTGCAGGGCCGAACGTTTATATCTGTGATGAATGTGTGGAGCTGTGCCAGGAAATCATCCATGAGGAACTTAAAGAATCCATGGACATCCACAAGACAGAGCTTCCCAAGCCGGCAGAAATAAAGGAAACCCTGGACCAGTACGTCATCGGTCAGGAAAAAGCGAAAAAAACCCTGGCGGTTGCTGTATATAACCATTACAAGCGGATTAACCGCGGAAAACCGAAGAAGGATGAGATTGAGCTTCAGAAAAGCAACATCCTGATGCTGGGTCCGACTGGCTCCGGTAAAACCCTTCTTGCACAGACATTGGCAAAAGTGCTCAATGTACCGTTTGCAATTGCGGATGCAACATCCCTGACTGAAGCGGGCTATGTTGGGGAAGATGTGGAGAATATCCTTCTGAAGCTCATCCAGGCAGCGGACTACGATATCGAAAAAGCTGAACGGGGTATCATATACATCGATGAGATCGATAAGATCTCCCGCAAGACCGATAACCCATCCATCACCCGTGACGTCAGCGGGGAAGGGGTTCAGCAGGCTCTACTTAAGATATTGGAGGGGACTGTAGCCAGTGTGCCGCCTCAGGGCGGACGTAAGCACCCCCATCAGGAATTCCTGCAGATCGATACAAGCAATATCCTGTTCATCTGCGGCGGTGCCTTTGACGGCGTGGATAAGATCATACAGAAACGGATCGGGCAGAAAGCCATGGGCTTTGGTGCTCCCATACAGACGAAGAAAGAGATGGGAATCGGCGAACTGCTGAGTAAGATTGAAACTCAGGATCTTCTACGGTACGGCTTGATTCCAGAGTTCGTAGGCCGTGTTCCTGTCGTAGTTGCTCTGAATGAACTTACCGAGGAAGCCATGGTGCAGATCCTTGTGGAACCAAAAAATGCTTTGGTGAAACAGTATCGGCATCTGTTCGAGATGGATGGAGCGGAACTGGAATTCGAACCGGATAGTCTGATTGCCATCGCTAAAATGGCGAATGAACGAAAAACCGGCGCCCGTGGACTCCGAACAATCGTGGAGAACCTGATGATGGAGATCATGTATGATCTGCCCTCACGGGGTGATGTCCGCAAGGTCATCGTAACCAGGGAATCTGTTGAAAAGAATCAGATTCCGACACTCCTTTTATCCGATACACCCCGAAAAAAACAAAAAGACAAGAGCGAAGAGTCTGCATCCTGACACCGACAGCAAGCGCAAGCTTGCTGTCTCCATGACAGGATGCCGTTAATCAGATGAAGCGATAAATCGTGTGAAAGGAGGGACTTTAATGACAACTTTGAAAATTGGAATGCTTGAGCTGCCCCTGATTCCCTTGAGAGGCCTCTCGGTTTTCCCATATATGGTCCTGCATTTCGACGTGGGCCGCGAAAAATCCATCAAGGCTTTGGAAGAAGCGATGATGCGGGATCAGATGATCTTTCTGACAACCCAGAGGGATGTCGATATCGACCTGCCTGAAAAGGAAGATTTTTATGAGATAGGCACCATATGCAAGGTCAAGCAGATGCTGAAGCTGCCTGGGGATGCCATAAGGGTCCTGGTTGAAGGGGTTGCTCGGGGAAAGGTCCTTGAGTATCTCCATGAGGAACCTTACTTCAATGTGCATGTCGAACGCTACATCGAAATGAAAGCAGATAAATCCAGGGAAGTGGAAGCCCTCATGCGCGGGGTGGTCACTGCCTTTGAAACCTATGTGAATGTTTCCAACCGCATATCTCCGGATGTACTGGTATCTGTTACCACCATTGATGAGCCCGGCCGTTTTGCTGATACGGTGGCTTCGCATCTGGTCCTTAAGACAGATCAGAAACAGGCGATCATAGAGGCGTTTGACGAAAAGGCACGACTGGAGCTTATTTATCAGATACTGTTGACTGAAATTGAAATTCTGGAAGTCGAGAAGGAAATCAATGAAAAGGTCCGTGGCCAGATTAATCGCCTTCAGAAGGAGTACTATCTGAAGGAACAGATGAAGGCCATCAAAGAGGAGCTTGGAGAAGACTACGATTACGACGATGAAATCCAGGAATTCCAGGATAGACTGGCTAAGCTGAAGATGCCTGCGGACGTGAAGGAAAAGGTGATGAAAGAGATTGAGCGGATGGCCCGTATGGCTCCTGCTTCAGCCGAGGGAGGCGTTATCCGCTCCTATATCACCTGGATTCTGGATCTGCCATGGAATAATGAGACGAAGGATGTCCTTGATATCAAGAAGGCCCGTAAAATCCTTGAAGAAGACCATTATGGTCTTAAGGATGTAAAGGAACGGGTTCTTGAATATCTGGCGATCCGTCAGCTCACAAAGAGCATGAAAGGCCCGATAATCTGTCTTGTCGGCCCTCCAGGTGTCGGAAAGACCTCCATCGCGCGAAGCATCGCCCGTTCACTCAACCGAAAATTCGTTCGGATGTCATTAGGGGGCGTGCGTGATGAAGCTGAAATTCGCGGACACCGACGAACGTACATCGGTGCCATTCCGGGACGGATCATATCCGCCATCAAGGAAGCTAAATCGAAGAACCCGGTTTTCCTGCTCGATGAAATAGATAAGCTGAACAGCGATTTCCGTGGTGACCCAGCCTCTGCTTTACTGGAGGTATTGGATCCAGAACAGAACAAGGAGTTCAAGGATCACTATCTTGAAATCGCCTTTGATCTGTCCAAGGTCATGTTCGTGACCACGGCCAACAGCCTCAGTGGTATTCCCCGTGCTCTTCTGGACCGGATGGAAGTCATCGAGGTCGCCGGGTATACTGAGCTGGAAAAGCTCCAGATAGCAAAACGGTATCTGGTGACCAAGCA
The DNA here is from genome assembly GCA_964511875.1 of uncultured Peptostreptococcaceae bacterium. Classification (GTDB taxonomy): domain Bacteria; phylum Bacillota; class Clostridia; order Peptostreptococcales; family Acidaminobacteraceae; genus CAZEHS01. Next base: position 10,715 of record CAZEHS010000007.1, on the reverse strand, counting down.
GATGAAAGAACATGGAATCAAGGAAAAACAGATGCAGCTGCCTGACGAGGTCATCTCACGGATCATCAACAACTATACCCGGGAATCCGGCGTACGTGAGCTTGAGCGGAAGATTGCGGCAGTCTGTCGGAAATCGGCCATGCGTCTGGTTGAAGGCAAGGTGGCTTCGGTTCGTGTAACCCGTACCAATCTGGATAAGTTCCTGGGAATCGCGAAATATCACTACGATGAGGCCAACAAGCACGATGAAGTGGGTATCGCAACAGGATTGGCTTGGACCAGCGTTGGAGGCGAAACCCTTCAGATAGAAGTAACGCCGATGAAAGGCTCCGGTAAACTGGTGCTGACAGGTCAAATGGGAGATGTCATGAAGGAATCTGCCCGGGCCGGTCTGAGCTACATCCGCGCTAAAGCCGATGAATTCCACATTGATGAGGATTTCCACAAGAATATCGATATCCATATCCACATACCTGAAGGTGCGATCCCCAAGGATGGCCCTTCTGCAGGGATCACGATGGCAACAGCAGTAACCTCTGCGCTCACAGGGTTAGCCGTACGTCATGAGGTAGCGATGACCGGTGAAATCACTCTGCGGGGACGGGTGCTTCCTATCGGTGGCCTGAAAGAGAAATCACTTGCGGGCAAACGGGCAGGGGTCACCAAGATCCTGATTCCAAAAGAGAACGAGAAGGATTTAGAGGATATTCCTGATGAAGTGAAAAAAGCCATCGAATTCGTGGTAGTCAGCTCCATGGATGAGGTGTTGGACCAGGCTCTGGTTGGCAACGTGCGGGAGATTCGGAATGAAAATAAGCAAGTGTGATCTGGTGATGACTGCTGGTCGCAAGGACCAATTTCCACCTGCTGATTTGCCGGAGTTTGCCTTTGCCGGACGATCCAATGTCGGTAAGAGTTCACTTCTCAACATGCTCATGAACAGAAAGAGTTTTGCCCGGGTTAGCGGCACACCGGGAAAGACACGTACCATCAACTTTTATGAGCTTAACGGGGGGGCGCGTTTTGTTGATCTTCCCGGATATGGCTATGCGAAAGTTGGGAAGAACATGCAGAGCTTCTGGAGCGGGCTTATCGAACCGTACCTTATGGATCGGGAAAACCTACTTGACGTAGTGCTATTGGTGGATATCCGTCACGAGCCTACAGCACAAGATATCCAGATGTATGAATGGATCAGGCATTACGGATACCAGGGGATGGTTGTAGCCACTAAGCTGGATAAGATACCGAAATCCCAGGTTCAAAAGCAGCTGTCCATGATCCGAAAGACCTTGGGAGCCACCTCGGACGGCTTCATCATGGCAGTGTCCTCTGAGGACAGGCGTGGTAAATACCAGCTTTGGGATCATTTCAACAAGCGTTTTGAAGAAGCAGGTCTGACTGTCCGTTTCGAGAGGCAGCAGCCGGAATAAGAAACGCCCTGTCTGAAAGGAGTGTACCTTTCAGACAGGGCGTTTTGGTTTTGTTGGACGACGTGGTTCCCGTCAAGCTACATTTGACTTCTTATAGAATAGCGCCTTCAGGTCCAGCTCGGCAGCAAGCATGCCTCCAAGAATCAGCGCAGCTCCGATAAGACCCTGGGCTGAGAGAACTTCTCCCATTATGAAATAGCCGAAGATCGCAGCGAATACCGGTTCGCCGCTATAGATCAAGGCGGTATGCGTAGCGGTGGTATACTGTTGAGCTACGCTTTGTACTATGAAGGCTCCGGCTGTGCAGAAAACGCTTAGCAGCAGGATGTTGATCCAGACTGGTCCCATGCCCGGAATGACTGGCGTTTCCACAATCAGGGACGTCAGGAGACTTAGGAAGCCTACCACGCCTATTTGAAATACGCCAAGCATCAAAGAGTCGCATCCGCTGGTGAAATGACCCACGGCGATGATGTGAAGAGCGAAGCCGATTGCGGCGATCATAGTCAGTGTATCCCCGATATTCACTGTAAGGTTCCCGTCAAGGGTCAGCATTCCAATGCCGATCAAGGCCATCGCAGAACCGATGACAGCGGGAGTTTCCGGACGTTTTCTAAGAAACAGAGCGGTTATCAGCGGTACGAGAACGACCGAAAATCCAGTGATGAAGGCAGATTTCGATGTCGTTGTGAAATGAAGACCAATGGTTTGAAGGGCATAGCCGGCAAACAGCACGGACCCGACAATTCCGCTTGAAATGAGTGTTCTTCGGTTAAGGTTCTTCAGGCGGCTGGAAAAAAGTCCAAGACCGATAACGAATGCCAGTAAGAATCGAATGGCGAGAAAGTTGAAAGTAGGCAGGTCTGCCAATGCGTTTTTCGTCAGTATGAAAGAAGCCCCCCAGCCTACTGTGACTAGCAGTAATGCGAGGTCGGCCTTAAGCTGCATTTTCATTGTATGTCCTCCTTGCAAATAATATGAAGAATATAGCATACGGATAGAGGATTATCAAGCAATATGAAGAACTATAGCAATTAGTCAGCAACACGATTACCGACAGCCGAGGTTTTTATGAAACAGCTTCTGAAAAGTAAAAAATTCATGTTCATCTTATTAGTGATCATACTTGTTTCAGGTGTCGAGACCTCCTTCGGAACCCGATTCTTCCATGATGAAATGACCAGACAGATCAACGAGACGTTGAAAGCACAGGCAACTCAGATTATTCAAGGATATGCGACCTATAACCAGGATAGTGAGATTCTGAGAGCGGGTATTCAGGCGGATGCTCTGGAGCTTAACCGGATTCACGGTGAGTTCCTGACCAGAGTGATGACGGAGTCCTATCAGGATCACCTGCATGGAAAGATCAGCGATGATCAGCTGGAGAACCGGATTGTTTCAATCATAGGACATTCAGAAGAGCAGATCAATCTGAAAGGAGATCTGATCTGGAACGCATATGCACGAAGAAATGATCTGGATCAATTGATCAGGAGTGCTGTCCAAAAACCGAATCAGAACGTCAGCTATCTTGGAAATAATCCCTCAGAGATTTACCGTACGGGATTTCTTGATGTCGTCATTCGCGGAGGCGCAGAACGGCCTTGGGAAACCTACGCCCGAGCAGTCTATTATCAACCATTGGATCTGATCGTCATAATTGTAGGAACCTCCAGCTATGCCGAAGACAACGTTGCGCGGCTCTTCAAGCACAACCAGGAGAATCTGGAGCGAAACATCATGATGATAGGTTCAATGGAGGATGTGATCATATTTCAGAAAAGCGGTTACAGTCTGTATTCCGGTCGATTCGAAAAGGACCGTTCCCGCAGGGTGACTCGCATCGCTTACGATGACATGGATGATCCGATTGGACTTGGCAAACAGATTGTTGAAAATTCCGGAGTCTACAAGACCCTGCAGGTTAAAACTCCGGACCAGCATATGCAGGAACGCTATAGCTATATAGAATACGATGGGCTTCAGGACCAGTACGTGATCGTATCACGTTCTACAGACGATATCATTTCACGGGAGAGGGCTATGAACCTGATCAGTCTCCTTGTGGGTACCGTTAATGTGATCGTAGTCTCCCTTATCGCATTCATGATTCTTTCCCGTGATGAAACCTTGAAAGAGGAGGCGAATTCATGAGAAGATCGGATGCCCGTTTTCTGACTTTATGCTTCATTCTATTCAGTCTCCTGTTCTTTTCATTTGTACATGGGGTTTTCCGCCTTCAGTTGTTCAAACACGAAGTGAACGCCGAACTGTTGGAAAAGTTACAGGTGGAAACTCTTAGAATGGCTGCTGAGTACGAGAATATAGTGTCTGAGGGTGAGATGGCACATGATCGGACACTGGAAGCGAACCGGAACAGAAGCCGATTGGTGGTTGAGCAGATGGCAGGTCTGATTGATGCAACAGTCGTACGGAACGGATCACTTCAGACAGTGGAGGAGATATCCGAGCTACTGGACGCACTGTCAAAATACAACACGAAACCGGAAAACTGCTTCTGGATTTTTAATGAACAGGGTCAGCTTGTTTTAGGGCCCCGTGGGAGTCTTACGGATGTGTACCCCGACAACGGACCAGCACTGGTGGAATCAGTCAGGTCAAATAATGATGGACTGGTTTCCTTACTCCGTGATGATGGACTGAAGAATCCGGGATATGGCAGAAGGGTGGAGTCCTTAGGGTGGACGCTCCTGTCATTTCAGTCATGGGGTATCCTGGATAGAAAGCTGCAAAGTTTCGAATCGCTCAAGACACTCCGCATGGATCGTCTGATCAGTCAAATGGGAAAAAACGGGAGTGCGGGAGTCGTTGACCAGGAGTTTCAGTTTAAGGAATACACGTATGAACAGCGGAAAGGTCATCATGTGGATGAATTTGAGCTGGAGGGATTACTGCCTCCATCAGAACTTCTATTCAATAAAGAGGACGGCATTCGGGAATATGTGCTGATTGATCCGTTCAGCAATCATGGCAAATATCGCCAGTCATACATGCATTACGATGAGAAGACAGGCAATACATATTTCATATCTCAGAACAAACGGGAACTATTTAAAGGCATTGACAAGCGTTCATCTCCGATGATGATCACCATAGGCGGAATCAGCCTCCTGCTCCTGATTGTCAGCAGCGTATACGGCATCTGGAGGATGATGATCAGTACGGATACGGATGAATGACCTACACACCGAAGGAATTCAATGGTACAATTGGGGAGAGAAAAAAATTCAGGAGGAACACATGAATAATCCAACCGTAACAATCGAACTGGCCGACGGCCGCATCCTAAAAGCAGAGCTCTACCCAGAGCATGCACCCAACACAGTCAACAATTTTCTGTCCCTCGTTCAAAAGGGCTACTACGATGGTCTGATATTTCATCGGATCATTGAAGGCTTCATGCTTCAGGGCGGTTGTCCTGACGGAACAGGTATGGGCGGTCCTGGATATCGGATCAAGGGTGAGTTTTCAAAGAACGGCGTGAATAATCCATTGAAGCATACAGAAGGCGTTCTTTCCATGGCTCGTTCACAGCATATGGATTCCGGCGGAAGCCAGTTTTTTATCATGCATAAGGCATCTCCTCATTTGGATGGCCTCTACGCTGCGTTCGGAAAAGTCATTGAAGGGTATGAGATCGTCGATGAACTCGCGAAAACGGAAACCGATCACTCAGATCGTCCCCGTCAGGAAAAGAAAATCCAGAAAATTACCGCTGAACTGAACGGGTATGCCTTTGAAGAACCTGTAACACTGAAATAGGTGGCCGGTGTGAGAAGGCATCTGATCCTGGCGCTTTGCGTCCTGCTTCTGTGTACGGCATGTGCAGCACCTCCGGTTCCAAATGAGCCGCTTAGGATTGCCGTGCTGAAGGGGCCTACAGCCCTTGGATTACTCCCGCTGATTGATCAGCCCAAGCTGTCTGACGGAACCGCCCTCGCCATTGAAGTGCTGCCGTCGCCGGATGTCCTGGTTGGTCGATTGGCAACCGGAGAACTGGATTTCGCGACATTGCCGACCAACCTGGCAGCCAAATTGTACAACAAGGGCCAGGACTACCGACTGATAGCCATGAATACATGGGGCTCCATGTATATCATCGGATCGGATCCGGGAGTAAAAACTCTGGCTGATCTGAAGGGCAAGACCATTTACAACACCGGAAAAGGAACCACGCCGGATATCCTGTTGAATTTCCTTCTTAAGAAACAAGGATTGGATCCGGAAAAGGATATGACCGTAGATTCGACGCTTCCCCCAGTGGAACTGGCACAGATGGCCGCCGCCGGAAAAGTGGAGCAGGCGCTGCTGCCGGAGCCCTTTGTGACCCTGGTGATCGGAAAGAATCCTGAAATGAAGATCCTGATGGATGTCAAGACCCTGTACCAGGAAGCGTTGGCTGATCCCGAAATGGATATAGCCCAAACCTGCATTGTGGTCAAAGGATCCCTGCTGCAGGAAAGGCCTGAAGCGGTTAAAGCCTTCATGGGGGCTTATGAAGCCTCACTCACTGAAGTGAACGCCAAGAAGGCGGAGGCTGGCGCTCTGGCTGAAAAGCACCAGATCATCCAATCTGCTGCTCTGGCCGAACAGGCTATCCCAAGAAGCGGAATCCGATTTGAATCCGCGAAGAATGCAAAGAATGCGATTACTGCATTTTTGACAGTCCTTTTGGAGAATGCCCCGGAGGATATTGGGGGGAAATTGCCGGATGAAGGATTCTACGTTCTTGAATTCTAGCAAGTGGGAATGGATGGGGGTTGCTCTTCTCTTCGGAGGGTGGGCAACCCTTTCTGTCGTGATGGACAGCATGCTTCTGCCAACGCCCTTTGCAGTTTTTACGGCATTGGGAAAAATACTGAGCACCCCAGGTGATTTAAATGAAGCGCTGATGACACTCATTAGAGGTTTCTCAGGAATAGGGCTGGCTGTACTGACAGGTGCAGTTGCAGGCTTCGTCGCCGGTCGGAGAAGATGGCTGGAGAATCTGCTGCGCCCGACCATTGCGCTGATGAAAGCTATTCCTGTGGTTTCCGTAATCATCCTGATGATATTCTGGTTCAAGACCGATCGCGTACCGGTGATCATCGGTTTCATGATAGCCTTTCCGGTCATTTATCATGCAGTCATTCAAGGGACACGTCATGTAGATCAGAAGCTTTTGGAAATGGCAGAGGTTTTCAGAGTACCCAAGGGGCGGGTACTGACAGGGATATATCTGCCATCACTCCTGCCTTTTCTTGTTGCTGGCATGGACTCTGCCATCGGGATCGGCTGGAAATCGGTAATCGCTGCGGAGGTCATCTGTCAGCCACGTTACGGAATCGGGACGCAGCTGATGGAAGCCAAATACAATCTGGTGATGGAGCCTCTCTTTGCCTGGACCCTTCTGGCTGTGACAATCAGTTATCTGGTTGAACATGCCATTCGTGCTGTCCACTCAAGGATGACAAGGTGGCAGTCATGAAGACAATCACAATGACAGGCATCACACATGCCTATGGAGAAAAGCAGGTGCTGAAGGATTACAGTCTGAAACTGGAATCCGGACAGGTCACCTGTCTGTTGGGCCCCTCAGGATCAGGTAAGACAACGGTACTGAACATCCTGGCGGGACTTGTGATACCCGATTCAGGACTGGTTGAAGGATCCTACACGGTTTCCTGTGTGTTTCAGGACTTGAGGCTGCTGCCTTGGCGTACCGTGTCGGGGAATCTGAACTTTGTGCTGAAAAGCTGGTTATTGCCACTTGAACTCGAAGCCAGAATCGAGGAGATCCTGCGTATGGTAGAGCTTTGGGATGAAAGGCACAGCTGGCCCCACCAATTGAGCGGAGGCATGAAACAAAGGGTGGCTCTGGCCCGTGCGCTTGCCATGCCGGCATCATTGCTTTTGCTGGATGAACCATTCAAAGGCCTTGATATTGCACTCAGGGAGCGCATCATGACTCAGTGCAGGACACGTTGGCAGACACAAAGGCAGACTGTCCTGCTGGTAACCCATGATCCTGTCGAAGCGGAATTTTTAGGTGAGATCATCGTGAATTTTCAGAATAGGAGGTAATCTTATGAAAATCGTTGTGCTTGATGGCTATGCGCTTAACCCAGGGGATATTTCCTGGGATGAAATCAGTACTCTCGGGGAACTTCAGATATATGACCGGACCCCAAAGGATCTGATTATCGAACGTGCCGGAGATGCAGAAATAATCCTGTTGAACAAAACCCCCTTGAGTCGGGATATATTGGAGAAGCTGGATAAGGTTCGGCTCATCGGAGTACTGGCAACAGGATATGATGTAGTGGATGCCGTTGCGGCCAGAGACCAGGGAATTTTGGTGACGAACATACCGGCATACAGTACCGAATCTGTAGCGCAGCTTGTCTTCGCACTGATTCTGGAGATCTGCCACCATGTTGGGGATCATAACCGCTCGGTACACTCAGGAGATTGGGCAGCAAGTAAGGATTACAGCTACTGGAATTATCCTTTAATGGAACTTAGCGGCAAGACCCTGGGAATCATTGGTGTGGGTCGGATCGGTCAGTCCGTGTCGGCCATCGCGCAGGCCTTCGGTATGAACGTGGTCGCTTTCAGCAGAAGCAGATACAGTGCACTGGAGAATGACAGATTCAGCTATGCTGAACTTGATCAACTCTATGCCCAGTCGGATATCATAACGCTGCACTGTCCTCTGTCTGAGGAAACTCGCGGGCTCATCAATGGGGAATCCATCGCTAAGATGAAAAATGGGGTGATTCTTATCAATACATCCCGGGGAGGATTGGTGGTTGAGTCGGATCTGGCTGCTGCCCTTCACGCCGGCAAGGTCTATGGAGCTGGAGTGGATGTGGTGTCTGTCGAACCTATCCGGTCTGACAATCCGCTTTTAGGAGCACCTAACTGCATCATCACTCCCCATATCGCCTGGGCACCCATAGAAGCCCGGAAGCGACTGATGACGATTCTGTCGGAGAACATACGGCAGTTTCTGGCAGGTTCGCCGGTGAATGTGGTCAATGGGCTTTGAAGAGCAGACAAACCGCCAGTTCAGCTGGCGGTTTGTCTGTAGATGTGCCGGAAATTTAATTGCTGCAGGAAGCCTGCAATGCAGGAAAAACGAAATATACAGCGAAATAAATTAATGTGTTTATAGTGCATTAAATCTTTGTTCGGGGTATGATAGTTAAGTATGCTTAAAGGTGGATGGTCTCTGAACTCATAGCAATTCGTATTGGAGGAAAGCATGCTGGAACTAAGGCAGTTACTGCCGGCTCAAAGTGAAGAGGTAGCTGCATTCCTGCACAGGTTTCCAGAGGAAACACTGGAACTTACAGGTCGATTTGAAAAATATGGCCTTCATAACACCCGTCTGCATAAAAAGGAAGGGGACTGGTTCGGTGCATTCAATGATGAAATACTGATCGGAGTGTTTCAGTTCTCAAATCATCACAGCTTTCTTTGCCATTATACAGATACAGCAATTTTAAAAAAAGTGATTCTGCTAAAGACCATTCGCCATTACAATCCGAAAAACATAAGTGGCACTCAGCAGTGCATGGATCCGATATACAGGATGCTTTCAAGGTCAGTGAGGGATGTCCATTACGTTGAATGCTGGCAGATGTTCGCTCCTGAAAGGCTGGAACCCTTTACTGAATCTCACACAGGGAATCTCACTTTCATGGATGCCAGGGCTTATGATTTGAACCGAGCGGTTGATTTTCTGATTGAAGCAGAGAAAGCGTTCGGGAGAAAGCCCAGGATGATAAACGATCTGAAGCTTCGAATACAGGATCGCGAGGAACAGGAAACTTATCTTTTCCTATTGGACAAAGGCGTGGTTGTTGCCCAGGGAATGATCGAATATTTCACATCACGTCATGCTCAGATAAGCGCAGTATATACTGCCCGGGAACAGAGAGGAAAAGGGTATGGCACAATCCTGATGCAGGAACTGATGCATCGGATACGTATTCTGGGAATCCAACCCGCGCTCATCGTAGAAAAAAGGAATAAGGCAGCCCTTTCTCTTTATGAAAAACTGGGCTTTGTGAAGGGACCATCATCTGTGGTCATCAATATCGAAATGGAATAAGGAGCCCAATGATCAAACTTACAATCGGTGAAAATGAAAAGGAACAAAGGCTGGACAGATTCCTGCTGAAGCTGCTGAACAATGCAACCCGCTCACAGGTATTCTCATGGATACGCAAGAAGACAGTCCGCGTCAACGGTAAAGGGGCTCAGGAAAACCAGCGGCTCATGCTGGGGGATACTCTCGAGCTGCGGATCACTGAGGAAGCTTACGAGACCTTGTCCAAAAAGACAGTCATTCAGCAAAAGGCCGCTGCGAAGCTGGACATAGTCTATGAGGATGATGAAATCCTGGTGGTCAACAAGCCGGCAGGCCTGCTGACTCATCCGGATCAGGACGAATATCAGAATACCCTTGCGACTCAGGTTCAGCTCTATTTGCAGGATTCCTGTTCCAGAACCTTCCGTCCAGCCAGTATTCAGCGGCTGGATAAGAACACAAGCGGACTGGTGATATTCGGAAAGACCTATGATGCACTGAAAAAATATAATGAACTGATGCGAAACCGCGAGATCCACAAATTCTATCTGTGCATCGTCGAAGGCAATGTCACGGAGGCGGGTGAAGTCGAGGGGTATATCTGCAAGGACGGAGATTCCAATACTGTCAGTATCCGATTTGAGCCCGACGACTATCATCAGACGTATGTGCACACCCGTTACCGCCCGCTTAAACAGGGGAAAGAACACACCATGCTTGAAGTGGAGCTCCTGACCGGCCGATCACATCAGATCCGCGCTTCGCTGGGGGCCATCGGGCACCCTATCTATGGGGATGCAAAATATGGCGCAGAAAGCCGTCGCAAGAAATTCCAGGTTCTTCATGCCTGGAAGGTCGTTCTCGAAAACCGCGAGTTCACCTGCCTCAGTAAGGAGATGGACATGATCTGGAAGGAACTGAATTCGTAGTTGGATGTCAACCTTCCTCTGGGAGGAAGGTGTCAGCGAAGCTGGCCACAGCGCCTACATGTGATTAACAAATCAAAGATTTGTATCACATGTGTCACTTTAGGCATAAGCGACCCGCGACGAATCATAGATTCGGGCGGTCTGCTTAACAGAAGGAGTCCCGGAGGGTTATCGCTCTGCGACTCCCCCTGTCACTGCGTGACATCCCCGTTAAGCAGGGTGCCCAAATTTCATATTTGGCGCACATCGCTT
>CAZEHS010000006.1:0-69131 GCA_964511875.1 uncultured Peptostreptococcaceae bacterium | reverse complement strand
CATCACTGCCCACCGCTACCGCCTGACCTGCCCACTCGTGGCCGGGGGTGTAGGGTGCGATGTCGTAGCGTCCTTCTGCAGACTGACCTTCGAAGCATTCCACATCTGAACCGCAGATTCCGCAAGCTTTCAGCTTGATAAGGATTTGGTCGGCCTTCAGTTCTGGCAGTTCCACATTTTCAATCCTCATGTCTTCAGGGCCGTACATAAAGGCAATATTCGCTTTCATCGTTCATTCCTCCGGGGTTTATGTTTTTAGTATGCCAGTGTGTAGATGTGTCTTCCGCCGTTTGTCGGCCCTTTGATAACCGCTGCGATGTCGTCAGGGTTTCTTTGGGTTACCTTGTCAGTCGGTGGAAGTTCTCCGGCAGGATACTTCTCCAAAATGTCGTTGACCAGCTTCTCCAGGTAGTCCAGGGTCATTTCTACCCCTTTGCGGGCTTTTTCCGCACTCGCCAGACGGGCATCTCCGATAACGCCCTCAGGGGTGCAGATGGCTTCCATACCGACGGATCCGTATGCGTTGTACCACTTGATGGGGCCTGCGCCGGTTTCCGCTGAGTTGTTGATGTGTCCGGGAGGGAGCATGGGTGCCGGGTTCGTCTTTACTGCGTATTCCTGCTTGCAAAGCTCCGGGAACAGCGCCAGGGACCAGGACTGCTCCACTTCGTCCGCATGGATGAAGGGGGTGTCGTAAGGACCGCCGTTCGCTATCGTTTCCAGCTCATGCTTGGCAGCATTCCAGAAATGGGCGTATACAATGACTCCAGGCACTTGGAATTTCTTCCCGAACTTATGGATGGCGGCAGGGATCACGTAGTCCTGTCCGTGTCCGTTCACCACGATGATTTTTCTGAATCCCGTGTTCCAGAAGCCTGCGAACACGTAGCAAAGATAGTCTGTCAGAACCTCTTCCGGAATCATGATGGTGCCGGGCATTCCCAGGTGATGGTAGGGATGGGATCCGTACCAGATGGGCTGAGCCACTGTGCAGCCGGTGGCTTTTGCCACTTGCTCACAGAGCCGGGTGTCCAGATAGGTATCTTCTCCATATGGAGCGCTCGGACCATGGTTCTCCGTGGAGCCTACGGGAAGAAGCAGCACATCGTTCTTTTTCAGACGCTCGGCCACCTCACGGTTTGTCATGTTCTGATAATATATGCCGTTGTCGGCTTCCATATTTCCGCCCTTTGCAGGGATTTCCCATTTCGACATCTCTTTTTCCTCCTATTGTCTTTTGTGATACATTCATACTGAATTTTTGAGTCCCCATCCAAATAGACAGTTAATGCAATGACTGCATTCTCAATCGCTACTATACGTCAATTGTATTAAACTCCATCGTTTTACTCTATACATATCTTGCTTAATGCCGACTGTATAACTGCTTATTGCAGCATGAAATTCTGCTGATTCTATATTTTCTTGCTTTGTTTGCTGTAATTTTCCTGTATTTAAAATTAAATTTAATTATCAATTAACTTTTAAGTGTCGAAATAATCCTATATAATAGTAAACAACAGGTTGCACGCAGATATGAGACTCACCTTAATTCAGCAAACGCAATAGGTAGTCTTTTATAGTTAATTTCCAGTAAAGGAGAGCTCTATGATCCAATGCTTTGTTAAGGAAAATTTTTCTCCGACTATTCAGAGCACTATGATACCGAAACTCTTATCTGCCAGCAGAATAGACTCTTGCTACAGCATTCATCCGAGAATCATGCACAATCATACCGACTTTTCCGAAATCCTATTTGTGCGCAGCGGCTCTGGTGTTTATGTGATCGACAATGAACGTTATCCCATCAAACAGGGAGACCTGATTATTTGTAATAGCGGCGTACTGCATGATGAAATACCTGAGCAGAATCAAGACCTGAATACTTACTGTATAGCTGTTCAGGATATACAATACCCGAGCCTGCCCCAAAACGCACTGATTCACAATGATGCGTGTCCTGTCTTTTCATCTGGCGAGGACTTTGATGATCTACATGCTCTTTACAGTGTCATATATAATCAATTGGCCGCCGGATGTTCCGGATGCGCTGAGGTTTCTCATTATGCGATGTTGTCACTGCTCAAGATCATCAAACGTATTTCCGACGGACAACAAGAGCAGGTAACCAAAACCAACAGCGACTTAAGAACCCTGAGCAATCAAATAAAAGCTTATATCGATACACACTATAGCGATGAATTGAATCTCGAGGTCATTGGTCATGCTATGAATTTGAGCCCTTATTATCTAAGCCATATATTCAAGAAAATCACCGGCTACTCTCCAATGCAGTACACATTGCGCCGCAGGATCGGAGAAGCTCAGACACTGCTGATCAGTACGAACTACTCCATTACAGAAATCGGAGGACGGGTTGGCTATGGGAATCCAAATTATTTCAACGTAATCTTTACGAAGAACATTGGAATGTCACCCAGCATGTATCGAAAAACATATATTATGCAGCACGACAGCCATCAGCGATAACATTAACGCAATCACATCGTAAGGAGATTTTATGACGACAACAGCCAATACCGATTCTTTGTCTCTCATGCTTGGACAAAAGATTCGCGTTACAAGAAAATATAAGAACTTGAAAATTGCCGAATTGGCGAAGATAACAGGATTGACGGTAAGTATGATCAGCCAGGTAGAGCGTGGAATCATTTCACCTTCTATCCAAACATTAAAAAAAATCGGAAACGCCATGGATATACCTCTAAGTTACTTATTTGAAAGCGATGATAGTCGCGATTTTTCACAGGAATTCGTATATGCGAATTCCGAATCCGTAAGAGCAACTCCGCCCCTCGCACAGATTTTCAACCAAACTCCTGTTGTACAGCTGCATCAAAGAAAAATGATGTCTCCTGGAGATGGTGTTCGTTTCTATCTGCTAAACCCTAACCTTCAGGGCGAGATCGAATTCATATACAACGAGTATGATCCTGGCAGCGGAACCGGATCAGAGCTTTATTCCCATCCCGGAAGCGAGTGCGGCCTGATCCTTTCCGGCGAGCTCGTTGTACAGATTAAAGATGATATTTATTACCTTAAAGCAGGGGATAGCATTACCTTCAACTCCACAGACCCTCACGGAAAAAGGAATGAATCCGACACAATATGTACCTGTGTATGGGCCAATGTCCCCCCATGGTTCTAACGATAAAAACCTGCCAGCATCCAAAGATGTGGGCAGGTTTTTAATTCTGGGATATAAATCGGATGCCTTAGGAACCTTCTCTTTGTTCCACAGGATCCGCGATGTTCAGCGTTATCCAGATGATCTTGCTCAATTCAACCGGCGCATTTACCGTCCGTATAAACACAGCAATAAGCATTCATCAAACGTTAAAACGCATTACAATAGTGCGCAATCTTTCAGCCATTTCCATTAACATAGTGGATGAGGATGAAACCTCTTCAGTGTTGGCATTCTGTTCTTCAACCGCTACCGCTACCTCGTGACTTCCTTGGCTTGACGAATAAGCTATTTCCATAATTGTCCGACTCATAGATTCAACAAGTCTTATTTCTTCAACGATCTCTCTTATATCAACAGATATGTTTTTCACCTTTTTATCTACTTCACGGCTTGTGCTTACGATGTCGTCGAACGCATGCAGCACATTCTCAGCAATTTTTATGCCGTCATCTATTTCATTTACACCAACCTGCATACTCTTAGAAACAATCTGTGTGTCCAAGGTGATTTCCTTCAGCATGCTTGTAATTTCCTTCGCTGCATTTTCTGATCCTACAGCTAACTTCCTTACCTCGTCAGCCACCACAGCAAAACCACGGCCGTTTTCTCCAGCTCGCGCAGCTTCAATCGCTGCATTTAGAGCTAAAAGATTTGTTTGGGTAGCAATACTTGTTATCACTTGCAAAATAACTTGTATCTCGTTGGATTTCGCCTTGAACTTATCTGTTACATTTTGAGCCTCAGCTATTTTGTCACCTATTACTCGAATCTGGTTTACTAAGTTTTCAAGCTTTCCAGCACCAATTCCGGCTGCCGTTATCGCGTTATCTGAAGTCGATATTACCGCTTCTGCATGATCAAGCATGTTATCATTACGTTCATATAAGCGGTTAACAATTTCAAAGCTTTCTTGAAGCTTTTGGGTTTGTTCATTAGACCCTAGAGCTACAATTTGAATTGACTCTGATATTAGCTCCAAAGCCTTCGCATTCTGTTCAGAATTCAACTTCAGCATTTTCGCCGACTCAGCAATCTCTTTACTGTCCGTACTGATTTGACCAATCACTTCACTCAAGTTAACACTCATTCGATTAAAAGAATCTGATAGAATCGATAAGTCATCGCGACTTTTTACAATTACTTTTTCAACATTCAAATCTCCATCAGCAATTTTTTGTGCATTTTGAGCCAATTTGGCTACAATACCCGCAATGTGATTTGAAAACAGAACTGCATATAGCATGCTGAACACAAAGAAAACAGAAACCCCAATAAGCATCAATAAACCCGCAAAAGCCGCTTGCTGGTTCAGAATCGCCTTTTGATCAGTCTGACGAAGCAATTCCAATCTGATGAAATCATCCACGGAAGTCTTAATGAAACCAACTGTTTTATTAAGAGAATCACTTATTTCAATGGATTCACCCAAATTTTTATTATTCCTAACGTTCTCAACAATCACCATGCCCGCTTTTTTATTAGCATCGATTAAGCGGGAAACAGATTCAAGTACTGTTGCTTCATCCTGTGTCATATCGATCTGTCTTAGATCCGATAGGCTTTGTTCAATAGCATCGTAATCAGCCATTATCTTTTGATAGGTCTCATCATCCTTGTAAACAATATAATCCGATATCTCGTGTTTGACAATCTGATTTACCATTGTATTGATTTGATTTGCGTTAACAGTTGTTTGAATCATTTGATCGAGTTCGTTTATATTCGACTTCATAAATACATAAACGTAAATGTTTAATCCACCCATAAGCAGTGTAATTACCATAAAACTGATCATGAATTTAACTTTCAAAGATACATTTTTGTGTTTTCTGATTTCCACGAACCTGCACCCCCTTACATTTCCGTTTTATGGAGCAAACCATCTTAAGACATCAGCAACGCCAGAGGAGGCACCAGCCCCCTCACTAACACACAAAACCTGAGGGGGTCCCAATTATCTTTAGATGTGGGCAGACTTTAATTTCATCTACATGAGCTACTAGTTCGCAATTTTTAGATTCGGTAAATTCGCTTGCATTTTCAAGTGCTTTAGCGCCTTTATGGCTGCACTCTGGTCATCCGGCCAGGGAAGACACTCAACCGCTAAATATCCATCGTATCCCACTTCTTCCAATGTGGCTATTATGACTCCAAAATCAAACATCCCACTCCCTGGATACTTTCGTGAATTATCAGCGAAATGCATGTATCCAATCCTGCCTTTACAGGAACGTATAGTCTCCACCATACTGAATTCATCTATGCTCATATGAAATGTATCGAGATGGAGGTAACAATTGGGAATCTGATATTTATCAAGAAACCGGATTGTCTCTTCAGCAGTTGTGAATACGTTGACCTCATATCGATTGATGACTTCCAGATTCAGTCTGACGTTTCGCACTTGACTATAGTCAGCAAGAATCTTCAAATTACCGGCCAAACGTCCCATGCATTTTTCTCGATTCTTTCCAGGTGGGACATTTCCTTTAACCCAACCAATTACGATATCCGCCTTCAGTTTTGCGGCCATGTCGATATACATCTTCATGCCATCTACCGCAGCTGCAGCGATATAAGGGATTTCATCCATCAGATTGCATTTTCCCTCTGTATTCAATCGCCCTGTGACAATCATGGAGATCCGTGTACCGGTTTCGTTCATCGTCTGCAGTATTTCCTCGTAGTCCAATTCTTCCGTCTCACGCAAATGCACTTCAATGGCATCATACCCAAGCTTGGAAGCCATTCTTAAATTTTCCTGAATCGTACCTTTCAATAGGATCGGCGCCGTGTCAGGAGCCTCATCCGCCGAGGACAATGCATATTTCCAGTCTTTCATTTTTTGACTCCCCTTTCTCCTATTATGGGCAGGCAGTGTTTTCATTAGGTAGTGTGAAATGGTGCGCGACCGCGGCGGGGGGAGTTCATGCTACGGCCGCGCACCTTCATATTGCACGCACGAATTGTGCTGGATTACTTAGTCTTCGAACGTCAGCATGACTTTTCGGGCAATATCCTTGTGATGCACGGCCATATCCATGGCCTTGTCCAGGTCCTTGAAGTCAAAGTGATGGGTGTTCAACGCCGCAAAATCATACTTGTCCTTGATCTGGGACATGAATCGGATGGTCTTGGGGAACCATGTCTTTGTCCCGCCGGACCCTGCGATGTTCAGCGTTTTCCAGATGACCTTGCCCAGTTCAACCGGCACTTTCCGGCCGATAGAGTGTCCAACCAAGCCCACACGGCAGTTGTGCCCTGCGATATCGAACAGGGATGCAATCCCTTGATCGTTTCCGGAGCATTCGACGACCACGGATGGCCCTCTGTTCCCCGTCAGTTTATTGACCTCTTCTTCCAGATTCCCAACCGTCGGGTCCAGCACATAGTCAGCGCCATATTTCAATGCGTTTTCTCTTCGCGCTGCCAGCGGGTCGATCAGAATCACCCTGGCTCCTGCGGTCTTGGCCACCATGGCTGCAGTAAGCCCGATGGGGCCCCCGCCGATGATGGCGACATCATCGGATGCGTCCGGCGCACAGTTGTTGCCCCATATGCCCCAATAGCCCACGTTGAAGGTTTCTACCCAAGCGCCCAGTTCGTAGTCCCAGTCATCCGGAATCACATGGGTGTACTGTTCTTCCAGAATCATATATTCTCCGAACCCGCCCGGCGAGTCGGGACGGAATCCGATCTCCCGCATGTTCAGGCAGGCGGATGGCATTTTGCCTTCTTTGCAGTTGGCGCATTTCCCGCAGGCCAATACGCAGTCCCCTACGACTTTGTTGCCCACCGCTACGGACGTGACATCACTGCCCACCGCTACCGCCTGACCTGCCCACTCGTGGCCGGGGGTGTAGGGAGCGATGTCGTAGCGTCCTTCTGCAGACTGACCTTCGAAACATTCCACATCCGAACCGCAGATTCCGCAAGCTTTCAGCTTGATGAGGATTTGGTCGGCCTTAAGTGCTGGCAGTTCCACATTTTCAATCCTCAAGTCTTCTGGACCGTACATAAAGGCAATATTCGCTTTCATCGTTCATTCCTCCGCGGTTTATGTTTTAGTATGCAAGTGTGTAGATATGTCTTCCGCCGTTTGTCGGCCCTTTGATGACCGCTGCGATGTCATCAGGATTTCTTTGGGTCACTTTGTCAGTCGGTGGAAGTTCTCCGGCAGGATACTTCTCCAAAATGTCGTTGACCAGCTTCTCCAGGTAGTCCAGGGTCATTTCAACCCCTTTGCGGGCTTTTTCCGCATCCGCCAGACTGGCATCCCCTATGACGCCCTCAGGGGTGCAAATGGCTTCCATGCCAACGGATCCGTAAGCGTTATACCACTTGATAGGACCTGCACCGGTTTCCGCTGAGTTGTTGATGTGTCCGGGAGGGAGCATGGGTGCCGGGGTCGTCTTGACTGCGTATTCCTGCTTGCATAGTTCCGGGAAGAGCGCAAGGGCCCAAGACTGTTCAACTTCGTCCGCATGGATGAAGGGGGTGTCGTAAGGACCGCCATTCGCTTTCATTTCCAGTTCCTGTTTGGCAGCATTCCAGAAATGGGCGTACAGAATGACTCCAGGCACTTGGAATTTCTTCCCGAACTTATGGATGGCGGCGGGGATCACGTAGTCTTGTCCGTGCCCGTTTACCACGATGATTTTTCTGAACCCCGTGTTCCAGAAACCGGCGAACACGTAGCAAAGATAGTCTGTTAAAATCTCTTCGGGAATCATGATGGTTCCGGGCATTCCCAAGTGATGGTAGGGATGGGATCCGTACCAGATGGGCTGGGCCACTGTACAGCCGGTGGCTTTCGCCACTTGCTCACAGAGCCGGGTATCCAGATAGGTATCTTCTCCATAAGGAGCGCTTGGACCATGGTTCTCCGTGGAGCCGACAGGAAGCAGCAACACATCATTCTTTTTCAGGCGCTCAGCCACCTCACGGTTTGTCATGTTCTGATAATAAATGCCATTGTCCGCTTCCATATTCCCGCCCTTTGCAGGGATTTCCCATTTTGACATCTCTTTTTCCTCCTCTTACTGGATTAACATATCGCTATTTGATCCGGTCGTATGTCATGCTCACCAGCACCTTACCCGCCGTCACTTTCAATCCTTCTTCAATGTCTTCCAAATGATAACGTCCTGTTACCATTTTTCGCATATCGATTCTTCCGGAAGCCATCAGGGCGATTACATCCGTGTAGATCCCTTCGCCGGATTGCCCATTGGAGCCGCTGATACTTGCTGCATTCCACTGCCAGTTGAAGATGTCCACCGGTGTGACACCCAAAGTGTGCCCAATCTGGATTGTCTTCCCGCCGATGGCCAGGGATCCCGCCATGACAGGATAGGTGAACTTCGTTGCGCCAGAACACTCTGCAAATAGTGCTATTCCGCGTCCATCTGTGAGTTCCATGAGCATTTCTGCCTGGGCCTCCGGACTTTCAAAGTCGTTGGGGTTGAAAACATAGTCCGCGCCACACTCTTTTGCCAGCTGTTGCCGTTCCGCTACTGTCTCGAAAGCAATCAGTTTAGCTGCGCCTGCAGTCTTCAGGAGCGAAATCGCTGCAAGACCGATAGGGCCCGCACCGAATACCACCGCATGGCCGCCGGGCCGCAATCCCCCGCCGCGGACGAAAAGTCCGTTATAGGCAACACCCACAGGTTCGATCATGGATCCCAGTTCAAAAGCGGTCATCTTATCGCCGTAGAAGGCCATGATGTCATTCAGAACATAACAGTATTTTTCCTTTACAGTCGTATACTCTGCAAAGCCGCCGTCAAATGTGAGTCCTGGCTCATCCAGATTTTTGCATTGGTTGAACATTCCCATCCGGCAGGCGTCGCACTCCCCACACCAGTGCATGGATTCCACGCTGACTAGATCTCCGATCTTCAGCCGCTTTATGTTCTTACCTACTTCCACGACTTCGCCGGAAAATTCATGGCCGATAATAATCGGATATTTCGAGTGCCCGTTGTACAGACTATAGCCCTCCGAGTCCTTCTTCAGCAGGTGGGCATCTGTTCCACAGATACCTGCCGCGCCTATTTTCAGAAGCACTTCGTCATCCTTGGCCGTCGGCATGGGTCTGTCCGTTACTTGTCCTTTGATATCTTTCCAGATTGAGTTCCCTCTTAGTGCTCTTTTAGTGGAAAGTTCACGC
This sequence comes from uncultured Peptostreptococcaceae bacterium, assembly GCA_964511875.1. Classification (GTDB taxonomy): domain Bacteria; phylum Bacillota; class Clostridia; order Peptostreptococcales; family Acidaminobacteraceae; genus CAZEHS01. Next base: position 59,748 of record CAZEHS010000006.1, on the reverse strand, counting down.
TCGGATAATTTATAGCCTTCCTTGGGTGCCCAGTCCGCTTCTACATAAAATGCTCTCATCTCTGCGTCTCCTTGTTTTATGCGATATAGTTAGCATGAGTTTTCAGCCATTTCTTATACAGCAGTTCTTACATGAATTCCAACTCTAATAGAATTCGTCAATTCGGATCGGGCGCCCTTCCTTCAGAGACCTATTGGCAGCCTCTGCTATCAAAACGGGCATCAGTCCATCCATTCCATTGACAACAGGTTCACGGTCATAAAGAATCGATTCTGCAAAGGATATGACTTCTTCTGCAAAGGCGTCATTATATCGCTCAAGGAAGAACCATTTCGGTGGGTCCCCCAGCACTCCGTCCTTCGTTATCAGAACCGCTGTACTTGGCAGATCGTTATGATCCATCACACACCCTTTTGAACCATGTACCTCAATCCGCTGATCATAGCCATAGGTTGAGCTTCTGCTGTTATCAATGACACCCAGTGCGCCATTCTTAAACTGCAATGTCACTACTGCCGTATCTACGTCGCCGACTTCGCCGATAGCAGGATCAATCAGAACCGCTGCTTTAGCATAAACTTCTTCCACTTCACTGCCTGCAAGGAATCTGGCCATATCAAAATCATGGATCATCATGTCGAAAAACAGCCCCCCAGATACTTTCACATATTCGATTGGCGGTGGCTCAGGATCTCTCGAAGTTATTTTGATCATATGAGGTGTTCCGATTTTTCCATCAACAACCATTTTGCGCACTTTATTATGATTGTGGTCAAAACGCCTGACGAAACCTACTTGCAGCTTTACGCCTGCATTTTCAACAGCCTTCAGTGCTTCGTTGATTTGATCGATATCATGGTCTACCGGTTTTTCGCAAAAGACATGCTTGCCTGCTTTAGCAGCAGCCATAATGAATTTTGCATGGGTATCCGTAGATGAACAAATCAAAACTGCTTCAATTTCCGGATCATCGAATACCTCTTGCGGATTCTTTGTTGCATTTTGTATACCGATGCTTTGTGCCCACAATTCCATTTTCTCGTCCATCAAGGGGTCTGCAATTGTCTTGATTTCAAACATCGGCACACGGTTTGCAATGTTTTCTGCGTGGAGCTTTCCTATTCTGCCTGCACCCAAGATGCCTATCATGATTTTTTTCTTCATATTGCCTCCTCCGATTCCCTTTTATATTTTGTTCTCATCTGCACTCATTTACGCACGCTTATTTTTTGTGTAGATATCAAAACCTACTGCCGTGACCAAAATGATGCCTTTTACAATATATTGCCAGTAGGCATCCATATTCATCATGCTCATCCCATTATCAATGGTCGCCATGAATATAGCTCCTAAGGCCGCGCCTGCAATTACACCGACTCCACCGGACATGCTGGTTCCACCAATGACCGCTGCTGCGATGGCATCCAACTCCATATTCATCCCCGCCGAAGGTGTTCCTGCATTCAACCTGGCTGATAAAACAATCCCGGCAATCGCTGCAAGTAATCCATTCAGCATGAAAACAATCACAAGGTTCCTCTTAACATTGATACCGGAATATTTGGCGGCTTCCATATTGCCACCCATCGCATAGATGCTTCTTCCAAAAGTTGTCTTTTCCGCTATAAATGTGACGATGATCATCAGAACAACCATCAGCAATACAGGAACTGGGATTCCTTTATAGCTATTCAATAGAAGGATCACACCCATGATCAGTACGGTGGCAACAGCAATTTTGACGACTTCCTTGTACATAGGTTCGACATCGAAGTTATAAGCCAGCCGTGACCGTCTTTTTCTGAATGCTGTAAAAGCAAAGACCGCGACTGCAAGGATCCCCAATGTTAGCCCGACTGAATTAGGCACATATGCTTGACCAACAAAAAGATAACTCGGCGTAAATGGTGCAATCGATACGCCTTTGGTAACACCAAGCAATCCGCCTCGTAAGATCAGAAGACCGCCGAGTGTTACAATAAATGCAGGCACTTTGAAATAGGCAATGATGGACCCTTGTATGGTTCCGATCAAAGCACCTGCCAGGAGAATGACCGTCATTGTTGCGGCGGTCCCCCATCCGTTCCAAATCATCAATGCCGCTGCAAGACCACCGAGGAATCCAAGTAAGGATCCAACAGACAAGTCGATATTTCCTGTTACAATGACAAGAACCATCCCGGTTCCGAGTATCCCAACAATCGCCATTTGCCTTAAAAGATTTGAAATATTTCTAATAAGCAAAAATGAGCCATCGGTCGTATAGGTGAACAATATCCACAGTAGAATCAATCCGCCTATCATGGTGAAGGTTCGTATGTCTATTTTTGATGGAGCCTTGGTCTTACAAGGTTTTTTTTCTGCCGCATTCATAGCTACATACCTCCTGTTGCCAGCAACATGATTTTTTCTTGATTCGCTTCGTGGATATCCAATTCACCTTTGATTTTCCCTTCGCCCATCACGATTATGCGGTCACTCATTCCTAATATCTCTTCCAAATCCGATGAAATCATGATCACAACTACACCGGATTCCGCCAGCAAGTTCATGATCTTGTATATTTCATATTTAGCTCCTACATCGATGCCTCGCGTTGGCTCGTCCAACACAAGAACCTTAGGCGCCGTCATAAGAACTTTACCCAAAACCACCTTCTGCTGATTACCACCACTCAAGTTTTTTACTTTTGTTTCAACACTGGGTGTTTTCGTTTGAAGATACTGAATGTACTCATTCGTAAACTGAATTTCTGCACTCTCATCCAAAATCATATTTTTCGAAACACGTCCCAGACTTGACAAGGTTGTGTTTTCCATAATATTCATATTAAGGACGAGTCCGAATTTCTTGCGATCTTCCGTGACCAGGGAAATGCCAAGCCTGATTGCATCACCCGGATTATTGATATCCGCTTTTTTTCCGCCTATAAATACTTCTCCCGTATGTTTGGAAGGGAATGCCCCATAGATGCTGGAGAACAACTCAGTCCTACCTGCTCCCATCAAACCGCTGATTCCCAAGATTTCTCCCTTATAGGCCTTGAAATTCGCATTTTCAATCAATAATTTTCCAGGTATTTCAGGATGTTCGACACAAACTCCACGGATTTCAAATCCTACCTCCCCACGTTGATGTTCAACTCTTGGGAATAAGTTGGTAAGCTCTCGTCCGACCATCATGCTGATGATTTTATTCTTGTCAATATTTCCGATATCTCTTGTATCGATTGTTTTCCCATCTCGGAGTACCGTTACTGAATCCGCAATCCTCATCACTTCATCCAACTTGTGAGAAATATATATGCTCGTTACACCCTCATCGCGAAGAACATTCAAAATGCTCAACAATATATCGACTTCATTCTCTGTAAGCGCAGCTGTCGGCTCATCAAGAATCAGTAATCTTGTTTCCTTTGATAATGCTTTAGCTATTTCAACCAATTGCTGCTGACCAATTCCAAGATTCTTGATCTTATCATCCGGAGTCACAACAACATGCCCGGATTCGAGTGCTTTTTTTGCGCTGATACCGACTCTTTCCAGCAGCATTTGAGTACGGTAATAGATTTCATCCCATTGCACAACGCCAAGACGATTCGGTTGGTTTCCCAGGAAAATGTTTTCCCCTACACTAAGCTCCGGCACCAATGCAAGCTCCTGATGTATGCAGACAATTCCTAGTTTTTCAGCATCTGCTATACTTTTAAAATTCTGAACCTCGCCATCAACAATGATTTCGCCTCCATAGGTTCCTGAAGGGTATACACTGCTCATCACTTTAATGAGTGTGGATTTTCCCGCGCCGTTTTCGCCGCATATTGCATGTATTTCGCCCCGTTTGATTTTTATGCTTACTTGGTCCAAAGCTTTCACACCCGGGAACTCCATGCAAATTTGCTTCATCTCTAATATTATATCTGTCATCTTTTCACCTCTTAATCTAAACCTGAACCTCTCAATTGCAGCAAATACCTAGTCATTCACAACGAATATGAAATCGATTATTCAATTTCCTTTGAACTTGTTCTGCCAGATTAGAAATCTGCATAACTTAGATAATAGTTGAAGTATCCAGATTCAGCATCCAGATACTTCAACCCTATCAACTAATTAATTTTTGGCCATTGATCTTGAGGTACGTTCTTGTAAACCTCTTCAAGCTTGTGGAACCCACTCTTAATGATGACTTCTGCCATGTTGTCTTTATCAACAGCAACTACGTCTACAGAAAATGAGTTAACCTTTTTGGTCCCGTTGTCAATTTCAACCCAACGGCCAAGACTTGCGTCCAGCGAAGTTTTAGGATCCTGTTTATTTGCTGCAGCAATTGCCACATCCATTGCAGCGGTATTCAACATTTTAAGCGGCTTGTACACTGTGCCGGTTTGAGTTCCTTCTACAATTCTCTGACAAGCAGCAATATCAGCGTCCTGTCCAGCAATGGGGACTTTCCCGCCCAATCCTTGAGCTACCAGTGCCTGAATAGCGCCACCGGCAGTACCGTCATTTGAAGCAACGACAGCTTGAATATCATTTCCAGCCAATGTCAATCCATTCTCAGTATGTTTCAATGCTTCTTTTGGATCCCAGCCATTACACCATTGCTCCAGAACAATTTTGATGTCCCCTTTGTCAATTAAAGGTTGCAGTATGTTCTTTTGACCTTCTGCGACCATATGCGCATTAAAGTCTTCCGGACCGCCTTTCAGCCATATATAATTACCTTTAGGCGCATTTTTTACAACGAATTGCGCTTCGACCTCCCCAACCTTCACCGAGTCAAATGTAATGTAGTAATCCAGATCGCCATTTCTGACCAATCTGTCATAAGCGATAACCGGAATATCAGCTTCATGTGCGGAAGCCACGATAGATCCAGCTGCTTCAGAATCCAAAGCTTGAACGATCAGTACATCTACGCCTTGAGAAATCAAATTTTCTGCTTGGGACATTTGCTTTTGTGCTTCGTCTTCTGCCGACTGAATTACAACCTCAACGCCTTTTTCCTTAGCATAATCCTGGAACATAGTAATTTCACGTTGCCATCTTTCTTCTTTTGATGTGCCAAGAGATATACCAATTACAATTTTCTTGTCACTACCTTCGGAAACCTTAGCTGCATCTGGGGCCGCAACATCAGCAGCCTTTGGGGCACATCCTCCAAACATCGATGCGGTCATCACTAGCGTTAAAGCGAGAGCTGCAAATTTCATTCTACTTTTCTTTTGCACTTTTCATTTCCTCCCTTTGTAATTTACAGTGAATTTTTTGGTTCCCCTGTCACCATCAGTATATCTGCCAAGAGATAAGACTGCTATAAAATTCTTGCTTAAAAAACGACACAAAACCCGCATTAACACTACGATTGAATTAAGAATCACACTATTCTTGTTATTTTAGATTTAAAAACAATTATAAATAATAAATTCACAGTTAAATGTTTGTCAATCACGAAAATATCATTTATAATGAACTTTATCAACTGCCAACAATATAATCTGATTCAAGCGAAAAGGAGAACATCTATGAAATTAGGGTACAATCAAGCTACATGCATGAAGCGCTCATCCGTTGAAAATGATTTGAGGCTATGCGAAAAGTACGGTTATGACTACATTGAACTCCGATTGGATCTGCTGAAAGAATATTTAAAAGAACACAGCATCAAGGAACTGAATGCATTTTTCAAAGAAAGCCACCTCAAGCCTTACGCACTCAACTCAATTGAAGACATCAACTTTTGCACTGAACAGCAATGGAATGAACTTGATGAACTATTCACCTTCGCCTGCAAGGTTGCACAGGAGATAAACAATCCATATTTGATCATCGTTCCCACCATGGGACCTGATATGTGCACAAAAACAGAAGCCGAAGTATTTGATGACTCAGTTGCAGTCATCAAAAAACTGTCGGACATCGCTAAACCATATGGCGTAAAACTCGCCTTTGAACCAATCGGCGACAGACGCTGGGCCTGTAACAGCATGCGGCAAGCTTATGAAATCATTAAAGCGGTCGACCGTGAGGATGTGGGTCTTGCAATTGATTGCATCAATGTTTATTTGCATGACAAATGCGCCGATGTTGCTTATATCAATGAAATCCCTTTAGAAAAGATTTTCGTATTCCACATCAACGACTGTGAAGACTTACCTTTAGGTGTACTTGATCATTGCAACAGACTCTTCCCAGGCGACGGCTGCATCCCGATTTCTAAAATCACTGATCTTCTTAAAGCAAAGGGATATGAAGAAATCGCCTCACTTGAGCTTTTCCGACCAGAGTATTGGGATATGGATCCGGAAGATGTGATACGAATCGGGGCGGAAAAATCCAAAGTGTATTTATAAAAACCAAGATAGGTAAAAGTCTCGACACAATAATCATAATGACTTAAAATTTCAATTTTTTAGATAAAAGCATGTTTCGATATTGCACTGCAGCTTGGTTGCTAAAGCAAGAAAATATAGAACTTCACAGATTTTAATTAGAAATTGACTGATATCCCGCATTGATTAAGCAATATATGTATAGATAACGATGACAATATTTCATACAATTGTCTATAATCAGATTGTCCCAACAATCACTTCAGTATGAATTGAATGACACCCTCTTAACGGAAAAGGGTACCCCACCCTTTATCCATACATTTTCCTTCCCCCCATAAACAACCCCCGACCTGATCTTTTGGCCGGGGGTTGTTTCTTCAAGAGTTCGATTCTGTAGAACACTTCATTCGGTAATTGATTGAATACATGGATTATTATACCGTTTGCAGCATTATGAAAAACTAATATAACTGAGTCAGAGTTCAATCCGCTGAGGCAGTATAATCATATTGTCTAACTTTTTGGGGTTAGTTCAAATCATACAGCGTGAGCCTTCTCAAATTCAAGCCGTCCGCTCTATTTAACATATTCGATGTAGTAGTTTCATAGAATTTTTTGAAAATTTTTCTGATCTGTACGCATATGTTTCTTGCTATCAAATGCAGCTATTAGATATCACTCCTCTTCGTCTATCAATGCTGGCTCACTCTGCATCTCCAACTTGATACACGCTATCACATTCATAAACCTGTCGCTTTCAATCGACTTGATAGCAAACGCCACCGATCCAGATTCGAAGGACTCGTTGATTTTCTTGGTTGCATTCATGGAAGTGTTCATAATGATTTGGGCTCTCTTTTCCACCCCCCGTTCTAGTTCCTGCTTCTAAGGATTTTCAAGGCTTTAATTCCGTCCACTTCGGGCATCATAACATCCAAGCTACCAGATTATAATCCGGTTTCTCATTTAGAGCCATAATGAACACTTCAAAGGCGTACACACCGCCTACTGTCACATCACAGCCCACATTGGGTTAGAGATTAAATCATGTATTTCTGTCCTATCTTAAGGCGCAACTGGTCCAATGGTGCTGGCCCCTTTCTGCTTTCATAGTAAACGATGGTTTCATTGCATCAATGAAACCATCGTTTACTATGATTTATTAGGTTGCATTTACCATCTACAACGAATATCCTAAATCCCACATATATCTTATCCTGTGGGACAACTGGATGGATTTCATTATAGTTATTACTGTTTGTGTCTGACCTCGCGTACAACAAAATTCTCTCTCAAAATGTACATCTTGACAAAGCACTGTATCATCGTGCTGGCCAAATCCATCCCTGCCAAGCGCTATAATATCCAAACCGGCGAAAGTCTGTATGCCGCCCGTCAGAAATGCCCCAATCTGGTGACGGTTCCTCCCCGATACGAGCTGTACATGCGCTGTTCCAATGCCATGCGCGCTCTGCTGGCCGAGTATTCCGACAGCATCCAGGTGTTCAGCGTGGACGAGTGCTTTCTGGATTTCACGACCATGGCATCCCGATTGGGAGATCCGGTGACCGTGGCTGATGAAATCCGGAAGCGCTGCCGTGAGGAGCTGGGCTTTACGGTAAACATCGGCATCTCCAGCAACAAGCTGCTGGCCAAGGTGGCAGGGGATCTGAAAAAGCCGGATAAGACCCTGACCCTTTTTCCGGAAGAAATCCCTGATAGGCTGTGGCCCCTGCCGGTGGAGGATCTCTACATGGTGGGCCGCGCTACCGCGCCCAAGCTCCATCAGATGGGTATCCTGACCATCGGGGATCTGGCCAAAACCGATCCTGCCCTTCTTAAATACCGCTTCAAAAGCTTCGGCCGAATCCTGTGGGACTACGCCAACGGGATTGAAAGCTCATCGGTTCGGCCCACCGGTCCTGCCATCAAGGGTATGGGCAATTCCACCACTATCTCCTTCGATGTGGAGGACCGTACCACCGCTCATCTTGTGCTGCTTTCCCTCACAGAAACTGTGGCCGCCAGGCTGAGACAAGGGGGCTGGTGCGCCCGCCTGGTTTCTGTATCCCTTAAATCCGCCGAGTTCACCCGTTGCTCCCACCAGCGGGTTCTTCCCGCTCCAACCGATTGCACCAACACGCTTTTTACGGCTGTGCAAACACTCTTTGACGAAGTGTGGGACGGTTCTCCCCTGCGGCACCTGGGCATCCGCACCACCGATCTTCATCCCGCCCAGAGCCTTCAGCTTTCGTTTTTTCAGAAAGACACCCCAAAAATGCAGGCCCTGGACACCACCATCGACTCCCTCCGCCAGCGATTCGGAAACCGCTCACTGATCCGCGGCTCCTTCCTGAATACCAAGCTGAAGCCTGTTGCCGGCGGGGTCATTGAGGACGATTACCAGATGATGAGCAGTATGCTGTGAGAAAAAACAAAACATTTTGCCACAGATGGAATGTGTCAACCTTCCTCGGGGAGGAAGGTGTCAGCGAAGCTGGCGGAAGGAGTCCCGGAGGGTTACCGCTCTGCGACTCCTTCCGCCACCTTCGCCGACATCCCCCTCCCAGAGGGAGATTGAGATCAAATCTTCCGTCCTCATCTTTAAGGAGACCTTACCATGCGCATTCTGATGCATCCAATAGAAATGATCGCCTACTTCACCGTGGAGGGCAAGCCTCAGCCTATGCGGTATCGCTTCCAGCAGGAGGGCGAGCCGCCACGGACAGTCCGGGTGGACCGCATCCTTGATCAGGCCGAGGAGAAGCTGGCTGGAAACCGCATGCTGGTGTTCAAATGCCAGAGCATGATTGCGGACTGCCTGAAGATTTACGAGTTGAAATATGAAATGGCTACGGCAAAGTGGTATTTGTATAAGATTTAGATGCTTATGGTGTTTCCGCCCAGCAGTTGGGCAATATCAGGGCTGCAGGTCGTGAATAACACCTGGTTGCGTTTAGAATACTCTCCGATCACAGCCGCCGCGTTTTTTCTGCGCTGGGGGTCCATATTCACAAGGCAGTCGTCGAGGACCGCGAATCCCTGTCCTTCAGGAAACAGAAGATCCAACAGGGCGAATTTGAAAGCCAGCGCCACGGCATCAAGTGTCCCGGCTGAAAGCAGTCTGCTCGGCAATGATGTCTTGCCGTCAGATGAGATTCCTATTGAATAATCACAGTCCAGATCGACTTTTTCATATCTGCCGTCGGTGATGCGGCACAGATATGCAGAAAAGCCCCTTACAAGCGGTTCACTGGATGCCCTGTCAAGATCCGCCTTCACATGCTCCAGGCTCTTCCGAATAAGATGAAGCCGGTTCAGCCGCTGTCTGCATTCGTCAAAACGTACCTCTCCTTCTTTATGAAGAAGCTCCAGCTCTTCATAGGAAAGCTCCGGCAGATTACCATTCAGTGTAATCAGACCTTTTTCCACCATCATCCTCTGTTGATCCAGATTCTCTTTTTTAACCCGAATGCCTTTCAGTTCATTGAGGAAGTCCTGAGGATCATTGAATCCTTCCGGAAGAGGCGGGAGCTCCGCCAGTCTTTTCTCAGCTGTCTTGATTTCAGCCGTGACCTCTGCGTACCGTTCAATCGCTTTATCCCAGTTTCCGTATTGTTTCTCCCAGCTTTCCAGTCTTCCTGTCAGCTGATAGGATTCCATTTCAGATTTCCGTCTGCTCTTACCGACTTCTGCCAGCTCCGCTTCAAGAGCCGCTGAATCCCGACATGGGATTCCTTCGACGAGGGATGACGACAGTACACTTGTTCTAAGAGCTTCCGGATCCCGGTCCCCTTTGAGTGTGAGGAGCTGACCCTCAAGATGACGGATGTCTGCGGCAACCGTCTTCATCCGGCTGTTGCCAGTTTCCGCCTCTTCGGGACCGCTGCAGCCGATGGTCTGAAGGAGGTCGTTCTGTTCCTTGACAGCCGTATCAAACCGACCCTTGATGCTCTCAAAATCGATTTCTCCGGCCCTTATTTCCAGCTCCAGCAGACCTTCCATTTCAACCCGCATATAGCCATTGAAGCTTCTGGTCTCACCCGATGAAATATGGAAACTGTCGCCCAGGCCGGCGGTCACTTTGATCGGCTTTGACGAGCTGACCACATGCGTGATCAGAGTCGCAGCCTCCAGTGCGGCATTGCAGGTCAGGATTTCACGGTGGAGCTGATTGATCCGATTGATCCGTTCATCGCTGAATTTTTCAAGATCGGCAAGGGCATTCTTCTTTTCCAGCACCTCAGCATCTTTTTCAGCCACCTTTGCCAGGAAATCCATGGCTTCTTTGATTTCCATGGCGGCTTTTGACCGATCCAGTTCCTTGTGCAATACTGCCTCTCTGATTGCCATGGCAGACAGCGCATCCTGCTCCCGGCTTAATGATACTGTCGCTTCCGGCCATTCACGCATCAGTATTTTCAGAGTATCACGTTCGGTCTCAAGACTTTTTCGGTTACCTATGAATCCTGCACGCTCAACCAACGAAGGTTCAATCTGTTCATAATCCCTGATTTTCTGAAAAGCGGTCTGATAGTCGCCGTTAAGACGGTGAAGCTCATCTGTTACCCTGGCAATTTCATCTTCTGTCGCTTTGGCGGTTTGCTTAGCCTCTTTCCATTCTTCCATTTCATTCCAGGCAGCAAGGACTTTCCCTACACCCTTGGTATATTTGTTGTGAATTCCACGGTTCCCTTCCGGCCGATTTCCTTCCAGGTCCCAGCGGGCTCCATAATCACGGATCTGTTCATCCAGCTTTCGTGAAAGTTTGTCCACATTGACGCCGTCAAGTTCCATGACAGCACGCCGCAGAACGCCTCCTACAGTTTCTGAAACCTCCGGATCCGAGCTGATCCGTTCAAAAACAGAGCGTATCTCATTCTGCCTTGCAAACACGATTCCTGAGTAAGTCCCCTCTCCAAAACCCAGTATCTCACTCAACGCCTGCCCTATCCTGAGATCATCCTTAATGGATATCCCATCCATGATCAGCTCCGCTTCCGGCTGTTTGTGACTCCATCCTCTGCAGATCCGCACCTCACCTTCCGGCAGACCCAGTGTAAGCTCACAGGCTGCATGATCCCCTCCGGGATAGGGAAAGAAACGTTCTGCGAATTCCTTATCCTTTGCGGTCTTTAATGTGAGTTTCTGGTTTCGGAACAGTGAAGCCAGTATGCCCTCAACCAGAGTACTCTTCCCTGCTTCATTGGGTCCCAGGATAACGTTCAGACCGTCGGTAAATTCAAGGGTGCGGTCTGTGAGACCCGCGAACCGTTTACAGTTGATTTTACGGATCTTCACTTTTCCCTCACCTCCTGAATAAGCTCATACGCTTCTTGTACTGCCATCTCATCACCGGTTTCCAGCAGATGCTGGAGGAATCGGCTCGGCAGTGATCCCTCCGTATATTGAGACTGAATTTCTTCATGAGTGATCCGGGGCATCAGCGATGAATCTGCATAGGTGAAATACAGGAAGCGATCCATCAACGGCTTCAGAAGTTCGTGGCGATTAATGAAGGTGCTGCGTTCGAGATGTCCGCACAGAGTAAGCCTGACCAGTGCCCTTTCAGGAATGATTCCAGAGTATCGCTTGTCCAGTGATCTGAAATCTTCCTCATTACGGATAACGGCCGTTTCATCATAGAATCTGTATTTTCCCGTTTCAATCATTCGTCCATCGACATTGCCATCGTCACTCAGGGTGATTATCCAGGCGTTTCCTGCATGCCTGCAGTCCATCCCGTCGGGTTCAGGGGTTCCTGATATGAATAGCTTCCCCTTGCCAGCCATATCCTGCGAAGGAAACGGCAGATGGATATGGCCCAGAAGCCATAGATCCATATTCAAGGAATCCAGTTCTGCCTGCTTCATCAGGTAATAACGATTATCCAGATCAGGAGACACACCTTCAAGGGATCCGTGAGCGACGCCAATTTTCCACTTTGCTTCCGGCATTGAATTCAGATTCCGTATCCATCCCACGTTGTTCTTGTCACTATGCTTTCTGTCACAGGGTGCCGGATAGATACAGGCATCCACGCCGAACGGCTGTAACGGATAGGGTCTTGCCTCGTTGAGCAGCACCATCCTGTCACTCCGTTTTTCACTTATCTTTTTCCAGAGCTCTGACTCGCCATTATCATAATCATGATTTCCAGGAAGTATGACGATACAGTCTCCATCGAATTTTCCCATACTCCTGAGAACTCTGTCGATATCGCCGGACAATACCGCCGTTTTTTCAAATAGATCCCCTGCGATTACGAACAACTGGCAATGCTCATCATTGGCCATGCTCACCATGCGGTCAAGAACTTCGAATCGTTCTGCCACAAGCTTTTGTCTGACAGAATCCGGGTAGTTTGAAAAGCGCATTCCAATGTGGATATCCGCTGTATGAAATATTCTTAACACGATATTCCCCCTTGAGCTGTTAAGGAATCAGTATTTGGCAATGTCCTTCTCACGTCAGTTTAGCACAGTACCCGGACTCCTTCAAATGCACTTCCCCATGCACAGAAAAACAGGCCGATTCCCATTGGGACGGCCTGTTTGCGTATCACTAGATCCTTCTGCCTTGAATCAGCTGTAATAAAATCGAAATAACCGCTACTACCAAAAGAATATGAATAAACCCGCCAATGGTATAGGAGCTAACCATACCAAGGAGCCACAGAATTATGAGAACAACAGCGACTGTATATAACATACTGTGCCCACCTTCCTTCTTATAATTGTTATGAAAGAACCCATCGATTCATTCCCAACTTGTTACTCATCGCATTACGTCATCCTTTGGGGCTCTGAAAATTTCAATCAGCCTTACAATTCCATATGCGATAAGCGCATACACAACCAAGGCAATGATAGTCGTAGGCTCAAGTACAGATTCGGTTTCTATCCCTTGATTCACAGCAGTTCTGAAAATGCCGCTGAAGGGAACCAGGAAAACTTGAGAAACATCATAAATCAGTGATACGAAGGCACTCCCTGGATTTGCACCAAGCAGTTTGAAAACAAGTCGAAATCCTAAGAATGCTTCAAGAATGCCGAATAGTAAATATACGATCTTTCTTATCTTCAAATTAGTCTCACGGGATCCTGAATTTCTATCAATCGCAGTATGCATTCAAACCCCTCCCTTAACATCCGATGATTCAACAAACCAAATTCCATCACATCACCTGCCAGTTCAAAACTCAGTTCAAAATGGTCTATGATTCTTCATTTGCTAAATCCGCTCTTCTGCAGACACTCAAGAACCTTTGATACATCTTTTTCCTCAACACCTCCAAGATATTCAATCAACACTGAAAGTCTTTCATACTCGGTAATTGAGAACAATACCGCATCAGGCTGATTGTTTTTCAGAATGAATATCTTGCTTAAGCTTTCTGCCTTTTCTCTGCATGCTTTATAATTCTTTATCATTTCAGAATTCGAAACTATTGCCTTTGCCGGAATATTCATCTGGATGCCTCTGTTCTTCAATAAGTCTGTTTACATCATTATACATCAAAACCCTTAATTTGTCAATGTATAGTGCTACATATTATTCTAACTATTATTATAATATTTATAAAAATATTAGCTTATTGCTTCCTCGACAAGGCGAGGGAGAATGCAACCGCTTATTCAAAAATCAAATCCGCCGCCATCTTGAAAGATGGCGGCGGATTCTTTATGGCTCACATTAAATTGGATTCAATCCGAAATTTTTCAGGCGCTCTTTTCATCGACGGTCTCGAAAGATGGCTTGATGCTGTTGTCATAAAAAACAGCTTCATCGAATTCGTTTTCTGACTTCGAAACCAGAACGGTACAGACTGCATCGCCGGTGATGTTGACAACTGTACGGCACATGTCCAGAATTCGGTCGATACCGATGATCAGGGCGATACCTTCAACCGGCAAGCCGACCTGTGTAAGCACCATGGAGAGCATGATCAGACCGACTCCAGGAACGCCAGCGGTACCAATGGAAGCAAGTGTTGCAGTGAGAATGATGGTGAGGTACCCGCCCAAGCCCAGTTCAATACCATAAACCTGAGAGATAAAGACGGCAGCAACACCTTGCATGATGGCTGTTCCATCCATATTGACCGTTGCCCCGAGGGGGATGGTGAAGGCAGAAATCTGTTTGGAGCAGCCAAGACCGTCCTGTGCACACTCCAGAGTAACCGGGAGAGTCGCATTGGAACTGGAGGTGGAGAATGCTACAGACATTGCCGGCCAGAATTTCTTATAAAACTGGATGGGATTCAGGTGACCCAGACCCAAAAGCAGACCCTGGTAAGTCCCAAGAGAGTGGATAAGAAGTCCCAGCAATACAGTGACCATGTACATCATGATGGGCTGCATGGCCGTATAGCCCAAGGTGGCGAAGGTTTTTGCAATCAGGCAGAATACGCCGTATGGGGCGATCAGCATAACCAGTCCCACCACTTTCAGGTTGATTTCGTTCAGTTCATCGAACAGCTCACGTACCTTCTGTGTTTTGTCTCCTAGGATGGTCATGGCCGTTCCGAACAGGATTGCGAAAAGGATGATCTGCAGCATGTCCCCCTTCGCCATGGATTCGATAGGGTTGGTAGTGACCATATTCACTATAACATCGATAAACGGCTGGCTCTCAGCTATGGTGTAATCACTCTTGGCCAGACTGCTCATGTCCAGGCCTTGTCCAGGGTTGATTATGACTCCCAGCACGATGGCGATGGTGATGGCAAGGGCTGTAGTAGCCAGGTAAAATGTCATGGTCTTTAGTCCTACTCTGCCCAGCTTCTTTACATCCCCCATGGAAGCTGTTCCAGCTACCAGAGAAACAAATACCAGGGGTACCACCATCAGCTTGATGGCGTTTATGAATATCTTACCTACTGCGGTGAAGGCAAAATCCAGCACCACATCCTTCACAAAGGGAATTTCCTTCATTGGATAAAGAATAAGTCCGGTAACCAAGCCCAGAAGAAGCCCCAATAAGATTTTCGTAGTCAGCGACATTTTCTTTTTCATTCCACGTCCTCCTTACGATTTTGTTTTGATCTGTATCGTAAGTTTAAACCTCTCCCTTCAGAATCCGACAGAATCCGACTAAAAAAAAAAAACGATTTCCCACTTCAAGATACTGAAGGACCGCCCAGTTGCCTCCCCGATTCCTTTAGGGTATGATTATTCAAAGACAGGCATAACCTCAAGGCAAGGTAATGAATCCCTCATCAGAAAGGTCACACCATGCGAAGCGAACGCAGAAACCTTGAACTTCTGATTTCCATCATCCTGGTCACCGTTTTTCTGGGCCAGGTCTACATCAGCCCCTTCGGCACTGACTTCCGCCTCTCCATGGCGGTAATCTCCCTTTCCTTCCTGTTGGTCTTCTTCAGGGAGGTTAATGTCATGGTCTGCACCACTATTGTGGGCTTCCTGATGTTCCTGTTCCGGGCCTCAATTGCTGCGATCAACACTCCGGGCACCCTCACTGTAGATTTATTGAGCATGTACTTTCCCGTTGTCTACTTCTATGTGGCCTACGGCCTTCTTTTCATTCTGCTGGAAATCCGGGACAAGACCAGGGATCCCGTGCCCTTCATCCTGTCCCTGTGGGTCATCGACTGTCTCCCAAACATTCTGGAGGTCGTTGTCCGGAGGGAATGGAATCAGTCCCCGTTTGACAATCTGATTCTGTCCATCATCCTGATCGGGGGCATCCGCTCCCTGATCACCTACCAGCTGATTGCCATGGCGGACACCTACACCAACCGTGTGAAAACGAGCCAAAAGGAAACCCAGTTCCGGGAGCTCCTGCTCTTCACCGCCCGGTTGAAAACCGAGCTGTTCTTTCTACGTAAATCCCGGCAGGATATTGAGCAGGCCATGAAAAAGAGCCACGAGGTGTATCAGCTCATCCAGGAACCGGCACTGAAACCCATGGTCCTCTCCATTGCCAAGGAAATCCACGAAATCAAAAAAGATTACAACCGTGTCATCAGCGGTATGGAGACAACCCTTGGGAAGGAGGACCCCGGAACCGACATGAGCATTTTGGAACTGTTCACTCTAATCCGGGATAATACCGCAGCATTGGTCGAACACACTGATAAGGATATCCAGTTTGAGCTGTCCGTGGAGTCGGACCTGAGAACCCGTCTTTTTTATCCCCTGGTATCGGTCCTGAATAATCTGGTCATCAATGCAGTGGAATCCATTGAGCATAATGGCATTATCCGCCTCACAGAAGTATATGACGGAGATGCCCATGTCTTTTCGGTTCAGGATACCGGACCTGGAATACCTCCGGAAGACCTGGAAGCCATTTTCGTTCCGGGATACTCCTCGAAATTCAATCCGGAAACCGGAAAGATGTCGACCGGCATCGGCTTGACCCACGCCCGACAAATTGTTGAAGAGGTTTTTGAGTCTGAAATGGAAGTTCACTCAGAACCCGGACATCTCACCGAATTCAAATTCAAAGTAATCGCTCTGGAAGGGGAATCCTTATGAAGGAACTGACATTCTATATCGTAGAAGACGACCCCGGCGTTCAGAAAATCCTGTCACGGGTCATTAAGGGCAACATGTTAGGGATCGTTGCGGGTACGGCTGCGGACGGGCGAAAGGCAGTCAGCGGCATTCAAGCCTTACGCCCGGATGTGGTGCTGCTTGACTTCCTGCTTCCTGATATGGATGGCCTTGAAATTCTGAACCAGACCCGGGACTGCTGTCAGAACGTCATCATGATCTCCGAGGTTGCGGATAAGGATATGGTGGCCAAGGCATATCAGGCAGGCATCGAATTCTACATTCATAAGCCAGTCAATATAATTGAAGTCATGTCTGTCATCAAACGGATTTCCGATACTATGGCTCTCAAATCTGCAGTGGAATCCCTTGATCAGGCATTTTCCAAAATTCGTAAGGGGCCTGCCCCAACCCGTCCGGATTCAGGAGTGGACCAGCATCGGCATAGGCTGCGCTATATGATGGCTCAGCTTGGGATCCAAGGGGATTCCGGCAGCCGGGATATTGAAGAGGCCGTTCTTTGGCTGGTTTCACAAAAGCAGATCCCCGGCGCCGGATCATATCGCCTGTCGGACCTCTACGCGGTCCTTTGCCGTCTGGAGGGCAGGGATTCGAGCACCCCAGCCAATGCAGCCCTGGAGCAGAGGATGCGCCGAACGGTGTCGAAAGCCCTTACCAACCTGGCCAACATGGGGCTGGACGATTACGGCAACGAAATCTTTTCCCAATTCGCCCCCATCCTGTTCGATTTTGCGGAAGTAAGACAGCAAATGGCTCATCTTAAGGGAACTGCACGTGCTGGCGGCAAGATAAACATCAAGAAGTTCATTGAAGGGCTTGCTACAGAGCTTCAGCATTCAAGTTGAATGTTTTGTTCAATGCAAAACGGGTATAAATAAAGTACAGGGTTTCGATTGATTAACAGACATGTAACGAATTGATAATTGGTTCCTTGAACCGAGGAGATGATGACGTGAGAAATGGCAGGAAATTAGGCTTTCCATTGCTGGCTATCTGGCTCATTTTGACGGGCCTTTTGACAGTTGTCAGCATTCCAATTCCTCAAATGGGCATGATATTGGCTATTCTTGCAATTGCTGCTGGTGTTCTGATTCTGATAGAACGATAATACGAAAGACAGACATACACCCCTTCAGAGGCACCCGTGCCGCATGTTGGGGTGTATGTCTGTCTTGATCAAATGACAATGATGATTATCCGGAATATGAGCTGCATGAATGTCCATTTGCCATTAAGGCGAGAAGCTGGGATTTCGTTCGTAATCGAAGCTGTCTTTTTGCTGATTTCACTTTCTATCATCTCACTCCCGGTGATTTTTTCATCATCAGGCGCCCGCACAGCTTCCCCCACTGGATCAGCAGCCAACGGCGGCGTGTCAAAAGCAGGATTCCTGGAGGTCTCGCACTCTTCAAGTGCATCATTTATCGCTTGAGCATACTTTTTCAAGACGTGTGCTTCCGAAAATGCTTTGCGTTGAGCCGAAGACAGTTCAAGCTGAATTCCTTTTTCATTCAAGTTCCGATTCACAATGTTAGTTGGGTCATCACCATTGAATTTAGCGGTGTCCTTTATTCTGAATCCTGATGCAGACAAGTGTTTTTTGACGATTGCAGCTTTGCTTTGATCTCGTCCTCCTACAATCGTCTCACTTGTGGTGCCTGAAAAACCATGAATTGATACGGTCAAAGTGGCTTTTGACGTCATCTCCAGTGCTCGCGGCTCATCATAGCGGGTCGATGTCACATGCAGATCCTGATTGTTCGCTTTCTTCATAGCTTTAAAGACGTAGCTGTCGTAGTTGCCGCGATCAGCAATCAGACCTGCTAACTGGTCAGTGCCGCCTTCAATTTTCCCGCCGTGGATGGCCATGATGAGAACACCTGAAGACGTATCCTTCGTTACAACGGCAAAGTCAATCCCTTCACGCTCAGAAGCGCTCATTTTACTGAAGCTTTCATATTTGTCTGAGTCTGCATATGAAACCGATTGAAACAGCAGAGCCAGGATTCCGAACACCGCTATGAGTACCTTCATCGCTAACACCCCCGCAACTAACTTGAGAATCGGATTATTTCCAATGTTACCAAGGAAATCGTTACCAAAAGTAGTGAAATCACTATGCAGAACTCATTGTATCGCCGTGTGGTCTTTACAAATCCAAGAAATCTTTCTTTAAAAGTCAGTTGTTTTTCAATGGAAGTCTCTTTCATATATTATTCGCTCCTTTCAAGCAACCATTCTGAAGAAAACAAGTCCCAGGAAGGTCACTGATGCCATAAGTGTCGTACTGCCTAATGTGACAAGTATACCCTGCCGTTCGATCGTATTAGCCAGAAGACCTGGTACGACTACCCCCAACGCCTCCAGTTCTACCGGACCGCTAAAAAGATTTCCAGCAACACCATCTCCTATCAATTTCAACAACACGGCTACAACAATCATTGCCGCAAATTTCCGTTTGCCATATAGGATTGTCACTTTGGAAATCCCATAAACAACGATGTAATAGGTTGCAATACTGATCAGGAAAATCCCCAGCAGTATTGCAGGATTTTCCATCCTCAGTGCCAGATAGCCGGGAACAACAATTCCCGCAGGCAGGAAATTCGTTACTTCTACATAGATCAAACTGAGTAAGGTTCCTACAACCATTGCAAAATAAATTTCATGTGCAGACATTCAAATCCTCCGATCAAGCGCAGCTGTATTCGTTGATGAATAATTCGACGAGTTCTTCACCGCCGCCGTGAATATTACCGATACAAAATACTGGATTTATCCCTTGAACACTTTCCAATTCGTTGAAAACAGACTCTGGGGACATCTCAATGAGATCGAGGTGCTTTTCACACACGATCATTCCTGATTCTACAGCACTTTTTACATCTTTTGAGTTTGAACCCATCGTGATCAGCAGATTCAAATCCATACGCGGGAGCACATCCTTAGCAAACTGAAGCGTTCGATCCACCCTGTCCGGTCTGCAGTTTAGAATCACATTCGGCTTCAAGTCAGCAGGGTATCTCCCTTTCAGATGATTCCAGATTTGAAGCGTTGAACTCGGATCATTCGCAGCAAATGCATTGATCACATCAAAGCTTTCATTCTTATCAAGGCTATGTACCCTTAGAGCACCCGGATCCGGATTTGCCGCCAGCATTCCTCTTATAGCAACCTCCATCGAAATTTCCAACGCTTCTGCGACTCCAAGCGCAACAGAAAGATTCTCAGGAAACAGAACATAGCCGAACTGATTGATCAGACTTTCCGGAACTGTATCCTTGTCTGTGATGATGATCCTTGAATTCCTTTTTTCAGCTACGGATCGGAACATTTCATCAAAAGGACTCTTTTCAACGACGAGACATCCGTTATATGGAATAGTTGCTGTAAAAGATTCTGCAATATACTCAAGCGTTGGCCCGCACAGATCCAAATGATCTTCCCTGACGTTTACAATGACGCCCAAATTGGCTCTGACCAGCTTTTCCTGAAAAATGATCTGATAGTCAGGATTCACAGCCATGCATTCCGTTACAAAGGCTTCCCCACCTCTTTCTATACACTTTTTAACGACATGCTTCTGTTCGATGATATTCGGTCCCAAAGGTCCCCTTTTGAGCGGCTCTTCAGTTTCCTGGTTCCAATATATGATACGCGCACTTGTACCAGTCGTCTTGCCGACCACTTTATAATCCGCTTCCTTGACAATCGCCGTAATGAGTCTGGTGACTGTTGACTTTCCACGGGTTCCGTTGATGTTGATTCGAAGCTTCAGTTTGTCGATGTTCCTATCATGGCGTGTTTTTTCAATAATACCGATAATCAGTACGACTAAAGGTACTAAAGCGATAAGCAGCATTTTCATAAGACCTCATTTCTATTTTCAATTTGATGGTGCACTAATAGTTAAAGCCGGAATCTCGAGAAACTATTTCTCAGAGTATTCCGGCTTCCGAATCATCGTAGAGTCTTGCACCAATTGAACATACAATCAGGTTAACCGTAATTGCAACCACTGTCAAGACAATGCTTTATATTGCCTATGTGCCATAATGTGGTATTTTGCTATTTTTTGTGAAATGGAGTATAATAAAATAGAGTGCGGTTTACGTAACTCATTTGCAATAGGAGGAATATCATGTCGAAATTATTTTTGAACGCCCAGTCAAGAGATGCTCTAGGTTCGAATAAATCGAACCATTTACGTAAAAGCGGCTTTATACCAGGAATCCTATACGGCGGCCATATGGACCCACAACCGGTAATGCTGGAAAAACTCGAAGTTGATAAGTTTCTTGCATCCAATTATGTCGGCTCCAAGGTTTATGTCAAAATCGGCGGTAAAGAGGTTATGGCCCTGCTGAAGGAAGTCCAGAAGGACGTGTTCCAGAATTCAGTGCTGCACGTTGACCTGCAAGCTCTTACAAAGGGTGACAAGGTTAAGCTTCATGTAAAACTGCACTATGTCGGTAAGGATAAATTGCCGATGGATCTCATTGCACAGGAGCTTGTCAGCGAACTTGAAATTGAAACACTGCCGGAAAACCTGATGGACAGTATCAATGTAGATGTTTCTGAATTGAAGTATGGCGAAATGATCAAAGTGTCTGATCTGCCGATCACAACAAATGAGAAAATCAAAGTGTTTACAGATCCTGATTTACCGCTGTTCACTCTGGTTTACCCTGCAAAGGTTCAGGAAGAAGAGGAACCGGAAGCTGTTGAAGAACCTGCTCCAGTTGAAGATAAAAAGTAAGACAATCATGTCTCGAAGAAGCTGCCTCAAAACTGAGACAGCTTCTTTTTCTTCATTTGAAGGTTGATTTCAACCATTAGGCTCATTAATATTCCAAGGAGTGATTTTATGCCAGATATCGATTTGTCCAAATTCGAAAAGATAATCATCGTCAGAACAATCCAGGAAAAAGATTTTGAAGCCATTATCGCTCTTCAGAAACTTTGTTTTCCAACAATGTCTACCTGGACAATTCCACAGCTGAAAAGCCATCATAAAATCTTCCCTGAGGGTCAGATCTGCGTTGAATATGATGGCGTCATCATTGGCTCCAGCTCAAGCCTGATCATCAATTTTGATGAATATGATGACCAGCATTCATGGGATGAAATCACTGACAACGGATTCATCACGAATCATAATCCTGAAGGATATAACCTCTATGGAATCGAAGTCATGGTCCATCCCGATTTTAGAAATATGAAAATCGGCAAAAGACTCTACGAAGCCCGGAAAGAACTGGTTCAGACCTTGAACCTGAAAAGCATTGTGATTGGCGGCAGAATTCCTAACTACGGCAAATATTCCAATGAAATGAGTCCGCAGCAGTATGCTCAGGAAGTCATCGCTCACAACTTATATGATCCGATTTTGACCTTCCAGCTCATGAGTGGGTTTGTTCTGAAACGAATAATAAAAAAGTACATTCCTGAGGATAAAGCCTCAAAACAATTTGCTACATTGATGGAATGGAACAATATTGAATATCAGTCTTCAAGTTCGCATCTCTTCAAAACAGCATTTCCTGTGAGGATCTGTGTCATTCAGTATATGATGAAAAAGATCAATTCTTTCGAGGAGTTCGCGCATCAATGTGAGTATTATGTGGATGTCGCATCCAACTACAAATCTGATTTCGTGGTTTTTCCAGAAATATTCACGACGCAGTTGTTATCCTTTGTCGATCAGGATACTCCCAGTCAGTCGGTTAGAAAACTGACAACCTTTACAGAACAGTATATCGAAATTTTTACACATTTCGCAGTCAGATACAATGTGAACATCATCGGCGGGTCTCATTTTGTTGAAGAGGATGGACTGATATACAATATCGCTTACCTTTTCAGACGGGATGGTACCATCGAAAAGCAATACAAGCTGCATATCACACCCAATGAACAGCAATGGTGGGGTATCTCGACCGGAGATCAGATACGGGTATTCGACACGGACTGCGGAAAAATTGCGATACTCATCTGCTATGATATTGAATTCCCTGAGCTTGCACGTTTGGTCACTGAACGGGGTGCCAATATCATATTCACGCCATTCTGCACTGATGAACGGCAGGGATATTTGCGCGTAAGATACTGCGCACAGGCACGAGCAGTTGAGAATCAGGTCTATACGGTCATCGCAGGAACTGTAGGCAACTTAACGCATGTAGAGAATATGGATATCCAATATGCCCAATCAGCAATTTTTACCCCTTCTGATTTTTCTTTCCCAAGAGACGGCATCATGGCTGAGTGCACTCCAAATCTTGAGATGGTAATCGTTGGAGATGTCGATCTTGAATTGTTGAAGCGTTCAAGAAAATCAGGCACTGTCACGTTGCTTAAAAACAGACGCATCGATTTATATGAACTGAGGGATCTGACAGACCAATGATCCCCGATGATCCTGATAGGACCCCATGATACGCAGCCCAGTCACATGACTTGCCGCGCATCATGGGGTCCATTTTTCAATCGCCAACGAATGCTTCACGGAGCAGTGATATCTCCTCCGCATAACCGGGCACTTCATTTGGCGTTTCGAGAAGAAAAGGCAGGTGTCGCAGGTATGGGTGATTGATGATCCGTACTATGGCAGCCAGGCCGATCTTACCTTGTCCGATTTTCGCGTGCCTGTCCTTCCTGCTGGCCATCGGATTCAGGCTGTCATTCAGATGAACAGCGCGAAGACGGTCAAGCCCGATCACACTGTCAAATCGTTCCAACACGCCGTCCAGATCATTAACGATATCATACCCGCCATCGAAAACATGGCACGTATCCAGACAGACACCCATTTTCTCCTTATGGATGACACCATCCATGATACGTCTCAGTTCCTCGAATGTGCCGCCCACTTCCGATCCCTTGCCCGCCATTGTTTCCAGCAGTACGGTAGTAGTTTGCTGCGGCTTTATAACCGTGTTCAGGAGCGACTGGATCAGCATGATTCCCACATCTGCCCCCTGCCCCGTATGGCTTCCAGGATGAAAGTTATAGAGGCTGCCTGGTACATGCTCAATTCGCTCCAGATCATCCGCCATTATCTGCTGTGCAAATTCCCGCACTTTCTCATCGGCCGAGCAGGGGTTAAGGGTGTAGGGTGCGTGGCAAAGAATGACGGCGAAGCGGTTCTCCTCTGCCAGTTTCCGATACGCGGCTATATCATCCAGATCAAGCGCCTTTACCTTACTGCCCCGTGGATTGCGCGAAAAATATTGAAACGTGTTGGCATTGATCTGCAGCGCTGTTCTTCCCATCTCCATAAAGCCTTTAGAGGAAGATAAATGACAACCGATGTTCAGCATTATTACCTCCGTGATGTTAAAATAGAATGGTATAAGTTATGTCTAAACCAATGAGGGTGCCATGGATCGAAAAAATTACCTTGAAGGGCTTACATATGGATCACTCGCTTACTTCATATGGGGGTTGCTTCCACTCTACTGGCGCCTGGTACACGAGCTCAGTGCTTATCAGATATTTGCTCAACGGGTGATCTGGTCTTTTGTCTTTTTATTGATCCTGCTCCGGTTAAAAAACCGAGTGCGAGCTTTCTTTTCACTCCTGAGAGATCGTAAGATCTGGAAAATCGGCTCAGCTTCCGCGCTTTTCATTTCAGTGAATTGGCTCACCTATATCTGGGGTGTCAATAATGGCTATGTGATAGAATCCAGTTTGGGTTACTATATCAACCCGCTGGTCCTGACAGTGTTCGGCCGGTTTTTTTTCAAGGAAAAGATGACCAGACTTCAGGGAATCGGCCTGTTTTCAGCCTTGATTGGCGTCCTGCTCAGCACCTGGTTTTATCAAAGGATCCCGGTTGTAGGTTTGACTTTGGCAGTAAGTTTTGCCATTTATGGTGTTCTAAAGAAAAAATCAGGCCTTGATTCACTTAACGGTCTAACCCTGGAGACACTGGTAGTAAGCGTTCCATCATTGGTATACATACTTTTTGCGGAAATGACCGGACAGGGAATCAACGGAAACCTTCCTTATTGGTTCTGGGCGCTTATCGCACTATCTGGGATATTTACTGCAGTTCCGCTATTGTGCTATGCAGAAGGAGCGAAAAAACTTCCACTGAATGTCCTTGGGTTTTTACAGTATATATCGCCCACCATCAGTCTGATTCTGGGTATCACAGTGTTCAAAGAAACCTTTGATGGCCGCAGTCTGATTTCCTTCAGTTTCATTTGGTTAGGATTGGCGATTTTTTCATATTCACAGTACCAGATGCTTTCTAAAACAGTTTAATAGTTTGGCTTTTTCATTACTATTCATGAGAAAAGAAATCTAGATCCTAGCCTGCCCCTATGTGTTCGCAGCCGTCGTGGCACTCGTGGCAGCTATGATGGCAGCAGCACTGGCCGCCTGTTGTGCAATCAGGATGCTGCTGATGCTGTTGGCAAGTGTCGCCTCAAGTGTCCCCTTGGAAAGCCGGTCCCCATAGTAATCCGTTACCAATGTAGTCGCCAGGATCGCCCGGGTGCCTGCATCCGCATTCCACATGCCAAAGCCCTTCTTTTCATGCAGAAGCTCATTCGTATCGCTGACTTCACTGACAACAATATCAACATCCTGTGTCACCAGTGTCAGAGCTCCCAGAGCCGATAAACCATATCCGCTGAGTTTACACTTTTTTTCCTTAAGCTTGTGGTAAATCGCCATGGCTGTCATGCATTTATTCTCAGTGGTGTCTTCCCCGATCGCCAGAATATGGGATAGGTTCTGAAGCTCATTCCCTCGGGAAAGTCCGCTCTTTGAGAGCATCTTGTAGCAATCTTCGATGTTGATCATCGTAGATTCGATTTCCAATTGAGTCATTGCCAGAATAGCGGCATAAATATAATCATCATCCGACGTCAGCCAGAAGTGATTGGCTTTCATGGCCTGATGAAACCCCTTCATCCGTTCGATCACATAGCTCCACTTGCCGCTGTCTGACCCTTTTGATACGAAGTAAGCCGCTATCGCCAAATAATCGCTTCTTTTGAAACCCGCTTCCTTCATTGAATCGTAAACAGCTACTGCATTTTTCAGAATGTAATCCGAGTCATTTTCTACACTCATCAGTACCGCAATAAGAAACTCATTGTTTCCTCTGAAGTGCGACATCCATCCGGTTTCAACTTTGACTTCAGCTTTTGCCGCTCTAATTCTCTCTACATCGATCCGTGCCTCTCTTGTTGCAGCCACCATGGCGCCAAAATGCTTCGAGAGGCTTGAATCCCATTTGAATGCCTTATTGATCTCCTCAAAATTACTTACCAAGAGCTCTGCTTTTTCCATCAATACCGGATTCATATTTCCTCCTGTTTTTACGATTCCAAAGCAAGCATTAGACCATTTCATACCGCCCTATCTGAACTTCTTCAACCGTCAGATTTTCACAGCGCTTATCCAGTACCTCGAATGCCAGTGAGAAGTCTTCCCTGAATGCTTTGAAAGCATTATACGACACCCACATGTCAATACTGGTATAGCTGCCTGGCAAATCGATATCCTTGAGCAGCAGTGTCTTTTGATACCCTTCAGCTTGCCGGAACAAAAGGACCCAATCGCCTTCTGATCCGTAGGCTTTTATGAATTCAGCTTCTTTCTCTGCTGGAACCCGGTATTTCCATATATACAAATATGGTTTATCCATCTTGATCCTCCATTCATTTCACGACTTCATAAGGCCAGTCGATTATTCCTCCAAAATCGTAGACATTCAGGTATCCCAGGTTTATCAGTGCCTCACTGGCTGTTTTGCTTCTATTGCCGCTCCTGCAGTATACCAGGATGACAGCTGATTTATCCGTCAATACCTTCCCGGCTTCTTTCTCAATCGTATCAACTGGAATCAGAACGGCATCTTTGATATGGCCCTCCTCATATTCCTCCTGCGTACGAACATCCACAACAACTGCAGGCTGTTCATCCATTATTTTTTTGGCTTCCTCTGCCGTGATTTTGACATAAGGGGCTTTTTCTTCTGCTGCCGGCTGCACTGGCTCTTCCGGAACGCCGGAAGGAGGGGTTTGTCCAGGTTGCGCAGTGCATCCTGCCATCATGATGCCTGCAATCAATACACAAATCATAGTCCTTATCATCGAAATCCTCCTCAGGGCTGATTAATTCACAATTATGGTGGTATATATAATATGTTCTTTCTAATATCATTATACCTTTCAGTTTTTCGAAGGAGGATGTCAAATGAAAAAAATAGTTCCGCATTTTTGGTATGACAAAGAAGCCGGTCTGGCAGCGGAGTTTTATACGACACTATTTGAAGATTCTAAAATCCTGAGTTCAACTACCCTTAATGATACGCCCTCAGGAACCGTTGAGATGATTACAATCAACCTGTCCGGCCAGGATTTCATGCTGCTTTCAGCTGGCCCGCTCTTCAAGTTCACTCCCAGCATATCATTTCGCATCGATTGCAGCACAACAGAAGAAGTGGATGCTCTTTGGGCGAAGCTTTCAGAGGGCGGCAAAGTTCTTATGGAACTTGACACTTATCCGTTCAGTGAAAGATACGGGTGGACTGAAGACAGTTTCGGGCTGTCATGGCAAGTGATGGCTGCAGCTGACAAAGTCATCACTCAAAAGATCGTACCTACCCTTATGTTCGTAGGCGACCAGGCCGGGAAGGCGGAAGAGGCCATCAATTATTACATTGATGTGTTCGATAATTCAGCAGTCTCTGGGATTCTCCGCTACGGCGAGGGTGAAGAGCCTGATAAATCAGGTACAATCAAGCATGGGGCGTTTACCCTGGGAGGGCAGGAATTTGCTGCGATGGACAGTGCTTATAGGCATGAATTTTCGTTCAATGAAGCCATCTCCTTCATTGTCAACTGTGATACTCAGGAAGAAATCGATTATTACTGGGATAAGCTGTCCTCAGTTCCAGAGGCTGAGCAATGCGGCTGGCTGAAAGATAAATTCGGCGTTTCGTGGCAGATTGTACCGACCATGATGGATGAAATGATGCATGACAAGGATCCTGCCAAATTGGAACGTGTAACTGAGGCCTTTCTTAAGATGAAAAAATTCGATATCGCTGAATTGAAAAAAGCCTATGAAGGGCAGTAATAAGTTAGGCTGATACTTCATCAGAAAACCGGGTATAAGGATCATGAGTCCTTTTACCCGGTTTTGTCATATAAAGATGTACAATATCAATATCAACTTCTTCAGGAGGAAGCATACATGTCCATGAACAATTCCGCAAAAAAGGTTACCCTATGGACCCGCCAGGACATCAGAAGTCTGGACGACCTCAAAACAACCGGAATCATCCGTATCAAACAAAAACATATGGAAGAGAAATTCGACATCATATCCGGCTATATCATCAATCTTTACCGATGGTTCACCCATGCAGCGGAAAAACGTGTTCCAAAGCCTGCGGACGTTGAATTCCCTATCTGGTGCTCGATAAGTGAAGAAAACATGCTTCGCCCCACAGAGGATACCGTGGTTTACGTGCTGGAGGTCGACGAAAACCAGGTCGTTTATTTCGACGGCTCCAAATGGGATTATGTGCTTAACCACCTCTATATCCCCAAGGACCCAGCGGATGATGCCGCGTACAAGAAAGATATGGATATCAGGGGCCATAAGAATCTATTCTCTTTCATTGATGAGAAGAAAGCCCACTTTTATCCGATGGAAAGAAAGCAGGTAATGGACAGCTGGGAACGTATATTTGATATCGATGAGTGGAATATTTTCAAGGTACAGGCGAACATTTGGGAAATCAGGTCCGATATGATCAGGGAGATTCTGTATTACAGGGCTGATCAGATCAAGTGACATGAAAATGTTTTTTGTACAATGACGACAAGAAGTTATCAGATATCACAAAAACGCCAAATATATTTGAATTATCAGAAATTTTCGGGTATATTGATTCACAAAACAACATGAACAACCACGGAACCATCTCGAGGAGGACGTATGAATCTCAGAAAGAAACTCGGTATTGAATACGGTGATATCAATATGAACATCAGTGATGACGATCAAATCAAATACATCAATTTCAAGCTGGCGGCCCAGGGACTACCGGTTTATCGGTCAGAAAACACTTCCAAGGACTCCAGCGCCTACTTCATCGATCTTTTTGACGGCATCATCAAGGACTATCAGGAAAAAGCCAGATTGATGAGTATTCATGAAATCGGGATTCACAAACGGATCAACCGCTTTTTCAGCGAGTATCTGGAAGTCAGTGAAGATACCATTAAAGTGGTGGATAACACCTTTACGCTTGATCATTACGGCTTGGCCCGTGTATTATCGCTGCCGCCGGATTCAAATATATATGCGAATGAATACGTGAGCAGCTACAGGATCAAACAGGGCATTCTGAACAATCCTAAAAACGACCGCCGAACCACTGAAGGCTCTTTTCACATCGTGGAGGGAGGCCTCAGCATTCCGTATGATAAAAAAGCTGTTCCAAAGGGAACCTTCCTGAAATTATACAAGGAAGCGGTCAATCCCCCCGAGGCCATGATGGAGCTTCCCTTCACGGCAAACCAGGCGGAAAAGGCAAAAACCTTCGTATCCCTGCTGATCAAGCCCATTGTTTCCCCGGAGGTACCGGGAGTAATCAGCGAAAAGACCATGGAGATCCTGTTGACCGCACCAGGCAGCCTTGTTTCCAATCTGGATTTCATTGAGTCGGTATTCGGCAACGCCGGAGACCCGGCTATGCACATGAATGATTCCGGACTCGATGTTGAAGGCTGGACCGGCCATACCGGGCATATCATACTGGCTCCCCAACTGACCAGACTGCGAAAAATCGACATTGGCCTCCCCCATTACGATTTAGCCACCGCGAGGCAACGACGGGACGGCATGTGCTATGTTGATGAGAATGAACTGTATAACGAAGGCAAGGCATTCAAACTCACATGCAGAAATAAGAATGGTGTTGCGGTTACCCTGATTGCTGACAATTACTTTGGTTATTCCAAAAAAGAAGTGAAAACCCAGATCAGCTTTGCAGCCAATCTCTATGGAAATGTTGAAGAAGAACATGCCGGAGGCACAATCGCCTACCCGCGGATCAACCTGGGAGAAAACTACAATGGCAGGGATAACCTCAGCCTCATGGGATACACATTTGAAGAGGTAAAAGACAAGTATGCTTCGATGATGACACTCCATCCGGACAACTACGGCATCGATAAGAAGTATCCCAATGTGATTTATTTGCCCGAAAATATTGAAATCGACCTCCATGCTACGTCAATAAAATGGGAGCACGAGGGAGAATCAAGGAAACTCAGATTACTGCCCACCAATATGTACATTCTCCCGAATGGCGATAAGTTCCACATGGAGAAGCATCCCTCCACGCCTGCATGGAAGCTGGTAGGAACAGAATCAGAGGGTACGTTCTGCCACAAGCCCTGTACTGTTTCAGGGGGCGGAAAATCAGAAATTTCCAAATCTCTGAGCAACTCCATCATTTACGGCAATTACTACGTGCATGATCTTGAAAAAGACATGGACCACGTGGAAGAGATCCTGAATCATGATTTCAGCAAGCGGTGGAAAGATGAACCGAACCGAACACGGCCTTCCCGGTCCATCCTGTCCATCAAAAGGACGTTGGGCTCCGTCATCAAGCTGCTGACACCATCTCCAGCATATACAGACGATTTCAACGCATATCTGGAATCCATTCCAAACCATGTGAAAGCCTTGGTATTCCTGGTAAAAAGATTCTATCAGATATCGTGGCAGGATGACTGGCGCAGCCATTTCTCGGTGGATATCATCAATGGCCGGCCTGGCAATGAAGTAAAGTTCAACGATCGAAAAGTTCGACCCAGCTATCTGCGGGTCGGATTTGAAGAGGATCATTCCTGGCGGATTTTCAAGCTGAGAATGGATTTCATGCCCTCTGAGAAGATTCAGACAGAGGATGATATCACCGCTTCTGTCGTTGTGCCGGCCAATCGTATTGAAAACCTGAGCCCTGAATATCATAACAGCAGTTATAAGTTCTCTAAGAACTGTGAGTATCGTTTCTTCCAAAGGCCTGACGATGCCATTCATAAGGGGTACGACAAACAGGCGGAAATAGACCTTTCCAGCAACAATCTCTTTGTAACTAATTTTGAACCCTTGGATAAGAAGGCGGTCCAGGAAATCAAGGAAGATGTGATGGGCTACATCTCATACACAGATCCGGTCAAAGAACATATTGAAGCCTTTTTAAAGGGCAGCGACCAATACTGTGTCGTGTCCTCTGAACCAAGAATTGTAGACGGAGCACCGACAAAGAATCCGAGGTACCTTGAAACGCGCTCCGATTTCATTGATCCGCTAAAAAACTATGTGGCTGAAATCGGTACCCGGCTTGCAAGAAAAATTCCCGTGGACAAGCCTGTGCTGATGCCTGTAAACGCAATCCTGGCTGGCCGCAGAAACAATCCCCCGGGAATGGAGAAGGGCAAGAAGATTCTTCCCCTCAGCGTGTACAACCCGGTCCATTACCAGGAACTCCCAGAGTTGTTCATGGATCTTATCAGCAGCCTTACCGGAAAATCGCCGTCAACGACTGGGGCTGGATCTGAAGGAGCCTTGACAAAAGCACCATTCAACATGCTGCTGCCGATCTACGATCTGAACAGCGCCCTTCTAGCCTACTCACTGGGAGATTATGCTGTCTATACCACACCTGCCGGACACATCGGCCCGAAGGTAAGGGTGGATCATGATATTTCCATGCTGGTACCTGAAATATGGGCTCGCCTTACTGAAAAAGAGCGTGATCCTAAAGCCCTGATCGCTGAAGGGGCCCTGGAAAAGGTTGAGGACTTTATCCATAATGGCGTCACTGTTCCTGCTAGCCGTCTGGGATACCGGGTGACGGAAGTTTTCTCATACAGCTATTTGGGAAAGATCTTCGATGAACCTCAAACGGTCTTCAACGAAGGGATCCTCCGGCCTGAGAAACAGGATTTTGAAGCATTTGTAGATGGTGTCCTGAACATTGCAGACGGGCATAAGAAAGCAGCGCTTTCCTATTTTGAAGACGGCGGCATCAATTCGGCAATCCCCCCACTAAAGGCCCTGCTCACGATTATGGCCTATGGAAGTTTTGAAGGGCATAACATCGAGTCCAGTGAAGTCAGAGACCTGTTCAAGAAAGAAAACATCCTGAAAAGCGAATGGTATCTGAAACGACTAAGAAGCAAACAGAACTTGGAAATCAGGCTGGTAAAGCAGAAAATTGCAAATCTCAATCAATTCATATCGAACCCGATCAACCAGTCCGTCATCAGGGAATTCAAATATGATGAACGACTGGAAAAAGCAAAAGCTGAACTTGAAATGGTTGAAGCGGATCGTTATATCCAATCACTCATCGGCACGATTGGTGCTGATGAATTATAGCAGGAAAACAGCCTTCGACGGTTATCAAGCCGTCGAAGGCTGTTTTTTCTTCCAAACACTCTTCGCATTTCCTTCGGGATTCTTCTCAGCCTCCCACATTACCGCAGCTTTCAGATCTGGAAAAACCAAGACTGA
Organism: uncultured Peptostreptococcaceae bacterium; assembly: GCA_964511875.1. Lineage (GTDB taxonomy): Bacteria > Bacillota > Clostridia > Peptostreptococcales > Acidaminobacteraceae > CAZEHS01. The sequence goes on along the minus strand of CAZEHS010000006.1, from coordinate 27,306 downwards.
AAGTGTATTGAACCGGAGATGTATTCGGAACAGGCACAACGCTCTGTGAAACGCACAGGTAACCCATTTTCCTTTCACGCTCAATAACGCTGTTGACCTCTGAAGTATGAGTACTGTCAACATTGCAAACCAATAAAACCCTGTCAATCGATTGATCCATAAGCGCCTCCTGAATCCGTTTTCTGTAATATACCCCGATTCAGATCAATTAACCCTTGAGATGAAATTTGATGTTTTCACGCTTGGAAATAATTCCGTACATCTCGACGATGAACAGCAAACCGATACAGATAATTGCCGTTGTGATGACACCTGGATATTGGCCGTCAAATCCTTCCATTGAAATGTGTTTTTGTAATATCCCGGCATATGCCCATAAAAGAACAAGGCCGAATGCAATGTCAGTATTTTTCAACATCGTCGAAATCCCTATCATCATCCCGACTGACAGCATGATGATTGTCCAAGTCGAATCGGGTAATCCGAATCCGTTCCAGCCCAGACTGACAAGAAGAACAGTCGCATTTGCGATGGTCGCTACTGTAATCCAGCCGAAGTATACGCTGAAAGGGAGTCCTATGAATACTCTTTCCCTTAGAGTCAGCTGTTCATTGTTGATCATCTGGCTGATGAAGATCAGACAGACTAGAATCACTGTCATCAGCAGCATGGATAATGGAATCAGATTATAGTGCCATGAGAAAATCCAAGCTGAATTGGCAACAGATGACAGTGAAAAGTAAAGTCCTATCTTATCAAGAACGTTCGTCTTGATTTCTTGTGCCCCCTGAAAAAATCCAAGCTGATAAAGTGTGTAGCCCCCCAGCAGCATGTAGATCAAGCCCCATATTGCAAAAGTGAACCCGGCCGGTGCAAAAAGATTAGGGTATGAATCCGATACCTGACCTGTCCCCTGCCCGTTTATCGGCAGGATATTGGCGAGCGCATTGACTATGATCATTGCCGAAAAAGTTACTGAAACAAGTATTTTAATAGAATTTTTCAATGTTCAGCGCCTCTCTTTCTGCTCAGCAATCTCTTCAAAAGAGATCCTCGGGTGATGATAACGGCCCATTTTTTTCGTGTAATGCTTCACACCGATAGCCTGAACCGGACAGAAGTTGAAGCATGCATAGCAGTAATAGCAGTCCACCTCCGTATTCCACCGGGGGCGTCCTTCCTTGAACTGCACTCGGCCGGATGGGCAGACCTTTTCACACATGCCGCATCCGGTACAGGTAGAATCCAGAATGAATTCCAGCTTAGGGTTCGAAGCCCCTGAAATGCGCCAGAGCTGCCGTGTAAAAAATCCAGCATTCTCACAGACAAACGGATCCCCTCTCAGTATTCCATCCGCAATACCTTTGATACATTCATCCAAATGAGCCTGCACAGCTGACACCTGCCCAGCAGTGATGTCTTTTTCCCAGTCCAGCCTCATCAGAGGTTTAGGAGCGACACCCTTGGGGGTATTCATTATCATTCGGACCTGGAAATATTGATCCAATTTTTTTCCTTTGACCTTGAGCAGGCTGCTTAGATATACCCCTGCCTTCCCCGGAAATCCCCCATGGGTAGCTACTGCGAACACAGAATTCACCGAACTGAAATCGCAACGGTCAATGAAGGCTTTTACAGGCTTCGGGAGAGCGTTCATATAGATGGGGTACACGAAGCCCACGGCGCCTGCAGGAAGAGAATACGTCTGCCCGCTGTCTATCAATGAGAGTATGGGAACAGCCTCTGCTTCAGGCAGCAGTCCCTTCAATTCCTTCGCAACGTATAGAGAATTCCCGGTTCCTGAAAAATAGTATAGGGTGACCTTCATCACAACGCCTCCTTTAACTTCAATAACCGCTGATCAAAGTTATTTGATTTTCATCAGTACATAAAAATCGCCACCGTATTGCTGTTCTATATTTGATTTGTCGATATACAGGTGTAATGCCACCAGTGAAATCAGCACCCTGTCGTTTTCCTGGGTGTAGGTTGCCTCCTCTGCCGGTATGGAATCCTTACTGATCCGGTAATTCCCGCCGGCCGAGGTGTCGAACTTATCGAAAACGTCCTTCAGATCGACAGTGATCAGCTCCTGACCTTTATCATCTGACAGCCAGATTTTCCCCGGATCAGGTGTGCCTGTTCGTGAGAGGGTGTATGTCACGCCAGCCTTTTCAAAATCACATATCTTGGTTACTGTATCCGGACTCCCCTTTTCATAATAGGTACCAACAGTAACAAATCTGTCGTATCCGGAAATATCAATCGGCGATTGCGGATTCAGGTTGAGATTGACTGCCTCCTGTCCGTATAAGGTCTCTTCATACCTGTAAAACCCAAAGGTGTCGTAGAAATCCTCATACGAATTGAAATCTTCTCCGAGGTATGCTATGTCCTTCGTGTATTCCATCATTCCCAGGTAGTTTATGGTATCGGAAATGACTTTCCTGTCCGCCTCTGGAACATCCGGATTGGCTATGATCTTGTTTCCCTGAAGCATATTGTTTTTCACCAGCGCACTTTCAAGCATTCCCAGCTGATTTGACCGGCTGATTGTAAAGGCATCCACTGGCGGAACGATTGAGATGACTGAAAAAACAATCAGAAGTGCTGCTACGATACCGTTTTTACGCACCGGCATAAAGCTCAGCAGTATGCCGGTAATGGCAGCAAAAATGCCAAACAGGATCACATAATAACGCCCGTGCATGATCCCGGTATCCATGGTCCTTATGACTGAGGACACAATCTGAAAAAGTACAATCGGTACAAGAATCTTCGGAAAGACCTTTCGGAAAAGCACTGCGAATCTATTTTCAAGCCTGCTGGCCAGTATATAGATCAGGATGACAGTAATGGCAAATCCAACGAGCATCGGTTCAAGACGATTGTCTGTCCAGAATTTTCCCGTAATGTTTGTTGCGATGTATATCACGAGGATGACGGTATATATTGATAATAGCGGAATGATTATATAGGAGATGAGAATCTCCAGAAATTTTGGGCAGCCTGATGACTTCGCGATCCTTTCATCACGCTCCTCCAGCCGCTCAGGTGGAAGTGAATCATCGGAAACACCTGGATAGATCGGAATAAGCGACAGGAAATAGATTGGCGCAAAGAGGACCATGATCAGGTTTGCAGAATGAGCAAATACCTTTTCATCCACCCGGAAAAGAAGCAGGTCAGTAGCGGTTATGATCAATGATACTCCCATAAGGAGCACTCCGGAAAACAGCAGTGAATTGAAGAATGACTTGAACACCGTCATGAAGCTTTCATTGAAGCTGACCTTGCTTTTTATCACCGGCACCCAGATGTAAGCCATAGCCAGTGCAAAAATAGCGACTGATGTCCTGATCCATGTTTCAATGCTGGTGGTTGTGTAACGCCTTACAATCAGAAAATAGCCAAGAGTCAAAAGCAAACCCACTCCCATCAAAACAGCGCGGGTTGAAATCTTTTCATAATAGCGCTCCCAAGCCGCCTGCAGGGTAAACCCAAGGCTGGCGCCAACTGCATAGGTCAGGAAAAACTTGAAATAATCCGTATCCCGATTTATAGCCATTGCATTTACGACTGCTGCCGCGATGAGAAAAACAATTGTCAGCGGATAGCGAGATACGGCGTCGTACAGACCTCTGAGCTTTGCTTGCAGAATATTGAAAAGCATCATCTTCAACCCCTCCTCTTGCATTAAACACAAAAAACCAACCAGGTATGGTCGGTTACGCTGTTCGTACTGAAAAGGACATAAGCGTCCATATATTCCCTGAGTTCATCGTTCTCCACGTAGTGTCAAGCTTTCATTCGATATTTACCCAAAACAGCGCACTGGTAAACAGCCTGAAAGAGCCAGGTAAGCCTCAGTCAGATGAAAAGTTTCATTGCGGCTATTGCTGTCATTGCCAGAATCGTATATCTGAAGTGTTTTTCGTTTATTCTTTTAATAACGACGATGCCGAGTAATGCACCTACTGCAATTGCCGGAATCATGAAGGCTGCCAGCATGACGGTTTGTGATGAGATATTGTGCCATACGAATATCTGTAACGGCAATTTAATAAGATTGTTGATGAAGAAGAACCATGAAGTGGTTCCCATAAACGAGTTTTTCCTGAAACCCTTGGCAAGTAGAAATATACTGAATATCGGGCCCGCCGCGTTGCCGATCATTGATGTGAAGCCGCATAAAATCCCAAAAAGCACATACACCCAGGTTTTTTCCGGAACCTTCAGATTATCGCCTTTCATCTCGGAATACACCAGGATTGCCAGGCATACAATGACTGATAAACCTATCAGGGCTTTGAATTGGATATCATTTATTTGGTTTCCAACCAGTGTTCCGAGTAAAAGACCGCAGCAGTTCCAGAGCATCAGTTTCCTGATGTCGCTCCATTTCGCTAGTTTCCTGTAATAGTTGATTGCAAAAACATCACCTACCAACAGTAAAGGCAGGATCAATCCGGTTGAAACCTTGCCGCCGAAAACTGCTGCAAGTATGGGGACTGCGAGCATTGAGGTTCCGCCTATTCCGGTTTTTGAAAATCCGAAAAGTGCGGATGCTATGATCAGACTGATCCACTGCAGGCTGCTTAAATCCATCCCATTCAACAACTCCATTCCAATCCCCCATTTGACCATCTATGCCCCATCAGATACACCATGATTATACAATAATTGCACTGAAATTGACATGCACTCCGATTCGGCCTTATAACCGTGTTCGGGTGCCTTTTTTCTGTAATTTTCCTGACACAAAAGCCCTCTTGTCAGAATTTTGTCAGCGGTACCATCTATCATTGATATTAAGAAGGATTCATTTGTTTTGGCGCAATTTGAAACTAAACACCATGGAGGTTTGAAAATGACTAATGACAATCTAAAAAGAGATCTTGCTCAGGTTGCAGAGAACATCAGGGAAACCGTTCAAAAACAGGCGGAGACAATTAAGGAATCTGCTGATGAAGCAAAAAAGGACATTAAGCACGGGTACAATAATTTGGCCCATGATGTGAATAAGACAGCTAAGAAAGTTACAAAAAAAATCAAGAAAGCTGTTAAGAAATGAAGCGATCCTTGGTTCAGGTGGAGTTTCTACTCCATCTGAACCTTAGTAGAGATGATCCAGGGCCTTACAGTTCTCTACTTCCGCTTTAGAAGCGGGAGTCTTAGAACTGTTAGGCATCGGATAAGAGGACAACCCTCTAACAAACTCAAAAGGGAAGGTGACAATCATGTTATATACAATTGCGGTAATACTTCTGATCCTATGGCTGCTCGGTGTTGTCAGCTCTGTTACAATCGGCGGATTCATCCATGTTCTCCTGGTGATTGCAATTATCATGGTTTTATTACGTGTGATTCAAGGCAGAAAAATACTTTAAATACAACTATTTATAGTGAGGAGTGAATCAAACAATGAAAAAATTCAGAAATATGCGGTACGTACCCCTGCTGCTCACGATTTTACTGGTTGTGATGATTGCGGCACCCATGATCAGTATGGCTGCACAGCCTACTGTTAGTCTGGGATCAACCGCTAGTTTTGCTGTCTTGGCCGGGTCTACTATCACCAATACAGGAACGACGACTATCAACGGCGATGCCGGCGGAGATGTAGGTCTTCACCCAGGGACTGTGTTTACAGGAGCCACAAGCGCTTCGGTGAGTGGTGCTGTCCACCTTGCTGACGGTGTAGCATCAGCAGCTAAGGCCGATCTGGCAATCGCCTATGATGATGCTGCTGGAAGAACGCCTGTCACACGAATTCCTACTGAGCTTGGAGGGACTACACTTACACCAGGCATGTATGATTCGGCTGACGGCACTTTCCAGATCACAGGTACACTGACGCTTGATGCCCAGGGCGATCCTGATGGGGTCTTCATTTTCAAGACGGCATCCACCCTCATCACTGCATCCGGCAGTAATGTCAACCTCATCAACAGTGCACGGTACTGCCGAACGTTCTGGCCTGTCGGAAGTTCCGCTACCTTGGGAACAAATTCTCATTTCGTCGGGCACATTTTCGCAATGTCATCGATTACGGCAAATAGCGGTGCGACAGTCCAGGGACAGCTGCTGGCAAGAAATGGCGCTATCACACTTGATAACAATGTCATTACGAACGGTATCTGCCTCACTTCTCTGACCACAACACCTTCACCTGCTCCGACAACCACACCGTCACCCAGCTCCACAGGCGGAAATGTGAAGGATGAGGAACCGGCATCACCTCCATTGATCAAAATTACAAAAACGCCTGATCCCCTGGAATTGACTTCCGGACCAGGCTCCGTTGCCTATACTTACGAAGTGACCAACCCTGGTACGGAACCTCTGAGTGATGTCCGTGTCACGGATGACAAAATCAGAACTGTGAATTATTCTACAGGTGATACCAACAGTGATGATCTGCTTCAGCCCAGCGAGACATGGATCTACACAAGCTCAGCAATTATCGGTGTAACCACGAAGAATACTGCCACTGCTACAGGCAGTGCAAATGATATGACTGCATCCGACACAGCGGCTGCGACGGTTGTTGTCACTGTGCCTGTCGTTGCAACACCATCCGCAGCAATCATTTTGAATGGTGAAATCCCCCTGGACACAATCACACCCCCGGCAGCTCCTACACCAACGATTACCGGCGGCGAGCTCCCGAAAACCGCCTCACCATGGTACCACGTCCTTCTTGCAGGAACCGCATTGATGCTGATCGGAGCTGTGAGCTGGAAGCCGAATAACCGGTAGATTCATGGATACGAAGGTGCGCCGGTGCTCAAGGGCAAGAATGCTGTCTTTGGCGGCATTCGCCCTTGGAATCGGTTTAATCTGCTGGTCACTGATAAATATTTTGACCCCGATCACATATGAACAGGCAAAGTCAGTGAGTCCGGTTGCAGAACCCTATACAGCGGCGGATGTGATGGCCGGGGACGATATCGGAATTCTTCGGATCCCAGTATTGGAACAGAAGCTGCCGATTGTTCAGGGAACCGGTTCGGATGAGCTTAAGAACGGCGTAGGGCATTATATTCAAAGCGTAATGCCTGGAGAAAATGATAATTGTGTTCTCTCTGGGCATCGGGATACGGTTTTCTCAAAGCTGGGAAAATTAAAGATCGGAGATAAGCTGATCGTAGAAACAGCAACCGGGGCCTTCACCTATGAAATGAGTGGGTCTCGGATTGTCGATAAGGATGACAGAACAGTGATCGTACCTTCGGATCATGCAATGCTGACGCTCAGTACCTGCTATCCGTTCCATTTTATCGGCAGCGCTCCTGAACGCTATATCATCACCGCAGATCTGGTAACAGTTGAATAGGCCTCAATCATCAAAGTACCCTGCAGCAGACTATTAAAGTCCGTATGCAGGGTACTTCGGTTTCGTTTCGCTAATTTCATTCAATATTCATCCCAATGAACCTTCGAAGGGACATATCTGTCAATGAATTCGTTTTTCTTCTCGGAGTGCCCGACAGGCACTACTGAGAATGGCATCAGATGCTTGGGAAGGTTGAAAAGTTTGCGGATATAGTCCATGCGTTCTTCTTCCGGAGCAACTCCAAGCCATACGGCTCCTAAACCGAGCTCTGCCGCCTGGAGAAGAAGATTCATGGTTGCTGCAGCCAAATCCTGCTGCCAGAATTTTGTGTATTTATGCCCTGCTTCGTTGGCCAATAGAATGAAAGCCACCGATGCATCCGCTGTCATTTTTGCATAAGGACTGACTCCGGAGAGCTTTTCCAGCCTGTTGGTGTCTCTAACTACGATTACTTCCCATGGTTGTTGATTTCCGGCCGAAGGTGCCTGCATCAAAGCGTGGAGCATTTTGTCAATGTCGCTGTCGGATATGGCTTCACGGGTGAAGGATCGGATGCTTCTGCGCGTAAAAATCGTATTCATAAGAGCCTCCCTTCTTCCAAATGCAGAACTGATCGACGACCTGATTCCATGGGACTTACAGGAGCTTTTTCTTTTTCACCCAAAACAATGACTGCCAGTCTTATAAGAAAGGCAGTCGGACAATCCTGGCAACAGGCTGCTTTAGAGATGCTTATCTGAGTATATATAATATACCCATAAAATGGTGAATTAAACACTGTTCCCTATACTTCAAAACCAAATCAAAGAACAGCCAAGCACCTTGCAGGAAGGACTTAGCTGTTCCTTGATTTTATGAGAGTGTCGGTTTGAGCCCATCAAAGTAAGACCTTCGATAAATCAATCGATTTTCCTAGAGTCACTGTGCTTCAGCGCGGCTATCAGGCCTAGCTGCAGCAGTGTTGCGGCTGCGAAAGTCAGTGTCGCGTACGATGAAGCCCTCAGCTGCTGGAAGAACGGCAGTCGATAGCTGAAAAATGTCAGCGCCGTGAAACACAGTGCCAGCAGAAGACTGTCAGTCATTGTTCTCCCTGAAGCGGTGTCTGCGGTGGGCTTAAGCCATGTCCGTATAAGTGCCGCTGACAGCATTAGCGCCGAAACACCCAGAAAGATGTCCAACTGTTGAAGCCTTTCCAAGTTAAGAATACTTTGGGACCACTGGTGTTTTCTGGCTAAAACATGATGATTCACACCGCCTCGATTCCCGGATAGAATCTCCAGTCCTACAACAGCTGCAACCATTAGAATCTGCAGCATCCCTGCCAGATAGCCCACCCGTTTCATCATTGCTTAACCGGCTCTCCAACCTCTGAAGGAAGCCCGGCATTGGACCAACCGATCCAACCGTCGCTATAGAGGGATACATTGTCCAGACCGGCTGCGTTGGCATAATATAGCACCTCTGCTGCGCGCCATCCGCTACCGCACATGAAGGAAAGGTGATTGCTCAGGCTTATGCCGCCGTCCTCCCACATGGCAAGGATCTCATCAGCATTCCGCATGGTGTCATCAATATTACGGAAGTAATCCAGGGAGTTGGAATCCGTTTTACCGGCGTAGCCGAAGACCGCACCGGGGATACGGCCCATTTTGTCGTGATAGCTGTAACCGGAGGATTTGCCGATGTATTCATCCCAGGTACGGTTATCCACCAGGGTGAATTCAGGTTTTTCCAGTTCTTCCTTCAGCTCCTGAAGGGTGACGACCATGCCAGGATTTCCGGGGAAATCTCCGCCAAATTCTGTGATTGCTGTGGGCTTGACACTGTCTGTGTCGAGAGCGTATCCTGCCTTCACCCAAGCGGCATTGCCGCCATTAAGCACGCGGACATCTTCAACACCAGCATAGCGCAGGATAAGAGCCACACGGTAAGCAGCCATTTGGAACTCACCGCTGACGATGACTGTGTCGTTCTTACTGATACCATTGGCCAGAACAACCTTTTTCAGCGTCTCGTCATCTGCCAGCATCCAGGCTGGAGGCGGTTCTACTGAATCTGTATTAATATGGACGGCACCGGGTAAATGTCCCTTGATGTACGATTCGCCCTCTTCACCCCAGCTGGCTTCAACTATTTTAACAGCCTTGCCTGCGGTGAAGGTTACCGGCGTTTTCCCGTCCATGAGCTCCTTTACAACTGCTGCTGGTACAACCCACTTGTAGCCGGCGAACTGCACCATAGGCAGGGCATCATCCTTTGCCCACTCGTTAAGATCATACATGTAGAGGTTGGCATAACCCTTCTTCTTCAGATAGTCTGCCACCATGACTGCGTCCTTGCCGTTGGCATCATACAGGACCACGTGTTTTTCAGAGGTGATCCCTTTTGTCTTCAGGACCTCGTCCAGAATAGCATCTTTCCCTTCCTTTTCAACAGTCAGCCAGTTTGCTGAAAAGTCCGTGGCTCCTTTGATATGACCGCCCCGAGCTACACCGTCCAGGGTCCATCCGTTGAAGGCATCATTCAGTCGTGTATCCACGACAACCCAACCATCTGACTTCAGATTCTTCTGAAGATCTCCAGTTGTCATCGTCGTGTAGGAGGATTCAGGCCCCGGTGCGGGAGTTTCCGCAGGAGCTGGCTTACTGCAGCCGGCCAATGTCCCTGCAACCATTAGCAGGACTACCAGACCGGTGATAATTGATTTGTATCCTTTCATTGGATCACCTCTTTTGGCACTTAAGTACCGATTTGTACTGCGTACGGCTGATTCTCAGAGCTGCACACAGGCATTTGGACACAAGTTGATTCTAATCTGTTATCCATCGCCTGTCCAATAAGATATTCAACTATTGAATCGTTCAGTATTCGTATTCTTTATAAAGCGTTCCTTGGCTTCTGAGAAGCCACTGAAAAATAAAATCAAGGAAGAGATTGCCACGTCGCTATGCTCCTCGCAATGACGTACACACTGAAATTTTGAGGTTTCAATGTTTGTCATTGCGAGCATGGCGCGGCAATCTCTCCCTTAGTGTTCTAAAACAAACTTTTTCAGTGACCTCGCTTCTGCCAAATGATTTGAAAGTCTGCCTGTTCAATTCTAGAGAGAAACATCAGCAAATAATACACCCTTAGTGCCGTCACCCATCGAAACAGGGACTGATAAAGTGATACAAAAATCGTAATCCGCAACCGAAATATAGGGCTCGGTAATATGGCTGTGACCTTCAATGGCCTCTTTGAAGTAAGGACGATGAGCCAGATTTCCCAAGGCAGCATCATGGCTCATCAGGACCGGATCTCCATGCTGGTTCAAGACTACGATCAAACCAATCGACGGATGGCTCTTCTCAAAATTCCTGAGTGTTTCCCTATTCCATTTAGCTAATGGTTTCTTTCCGGAACCTTCGCAGAATGCTTTCATTTCACGAAGCAGTCCCTCCAGCTCCTTATGTGTTCTTTCATCAATCACGACACCGCGCCGGTATGAATCCACTATTGCATGGAGCTCGCCTGAAATGCTGCTGAGCTTGGAAATAGCTCCGGCTACCTCCACCATATTGGCAGACTGCTCCTCGGTGATCGCTGCAGATTCCTGGACATTAGAGGTGATATCCTGATTGGAATCGCTGATAACGGATACCAAGGCGGTCACCTGATGTGCCATAACGCTCTGCTTCTTAGTCAGAGCCAGAATCGAATTCAAGGAATCGACTGTTTCCCGTATTGAGCGCCCGACTGAATCCAACGCTTCCAGTGAAGCATCTGCCGTCTGGATGCCCGAAACTGCCTGCTTTGCCTCACTGCTTAATTCACCGGCCATTCCGTCAATCCGTTTGGAAAGATCACGTATCCGCTCTGAGGACATACGTGCGGATGAATCCGTTTCCTCTGCCAATTTTTTGACTTCCTGCGCTACAACTGCAAAGCCTCTGCCAAGCTCCCCTGCTCTTGCGGATTCAATGGATGCGTTCAAAGCCAGCATATTTGTACGCTGGGCAATATCCCCGATCAGAGTGATGATTTCCCTGATTGCATTCATCTCGTCCTTCAGCTCCGAAAACCGAAGGACCATCCGTTCATTAGCCCCTGCCATGATTTTCATATGGTCTGTCAGCTCTCTGGTGACACTCCCGCTCAAGTGGAATGTTTCTTCCATCTCGCCAGCCAGCTCGACTGTATGGCCTGCATGTTTTTCAACAGCCTGAATTTCCTCCAGAAGGCTTGCAGCCTGATTCCGAGTATCCGCAGATTCTCTTGAAACCCTGTCTACAGCATGGGCTATTTCAGTGATGTTCTCTGCCACATTCTCGAAGGAATCAGAAACCTCGCTCCCCTTCTGATTAACGGGCTCTATTTCATTAACCACCTTCTCTGAGGCTATCAGGATGCGACCCAGCAGCTGTTTCACAGTGCTGTTCTGTCGGTTTATCAGCTCTGCCAGTTCCAGATAGGGTCCTGTCAGTGTCCGTTCAGGTCTGGCTGTGATATTACCCCTGAGGATTTCCGTCATGAGTTTTTTCAGCGTCGCCATCTGCCCCGATTGCCTCTGTTTCATTGCAATCCCTGTGATGATGCCGGATATGGCCGCTCCTGCGCCCAATACCGCAATATGGCTGGCGTCAATCCATCCTGTCAGCATACCCATCGTAACCCCCCTAAACAGCACACAGAATAATCATTCATGCATTAACCTCTCCCTGTATGTCATGCACCCTCTACTGCCATGCTGATTAGATTCTATTTTTTTTCTCTTATACCTTCTGGATTGATTTATTTTTCGGAATTGGATTCTATTGTATGTACTGGTTCCGATCATTGTATAGGGTCTTATATCCCAGATTCAGTGTGAAGAAAACCGTAAGACATACAGATGTGCAGATGGCGATCATGATTGCAATCTGGTACATGATGGCGGTCAAGGGTAACGTCCCGGAAAGGATCTGCCCAGTCATCATCCCCGGCAGGAAGATAACCCCCATACCCAGCATTGAATTAAGGGTCGGCAGCAGAGCCGCCTCCAGAGCCTGATTCACCAACGGTCTCAAAATATTCTTGAAATCAACTCCGAGGTTGACCAGAGTATCGATCCTGTGTCTTTCCGCCTTCAGCGATTCCATGAATGTCCTGAGACCAAGGGTTACTCCAGTCATAGCATTGCCGATGATCATGCCCGCCAAGGGGATGGTATAGCGGGGATTGAACAGGTCCTGACCAAGTACAGCAGATACGAAAAATATCAGCACAGCCAGCCCTGATAGGGACAGGGACAGCGCCACAGCCATCCTGAACCGGTCATTGAGCTCTGGCTGGGTCTGATAAACCCGATGAACTGAAAAACCCATCATCACAAGGATGAACACTGCGGTGAAGGCCGGGTGCGGGTTTGCGAAGATAGTCTGAAGCAGAAGACCTGCAAGCACCAGCTGCACGGTCATCTTCATGCTCGCTGTCAGGAGCAGGCCGGTCTTTTCTATCCTGGACCTCTTCATGACCACAAGAACCACCACAAGGAGCAGATATACAAGTCCGAACTGCCAAAGACTCATGCGTACAGCACCTTCCATGCTAATTACCTCCTTTTTCGAGGGTAATCGTATTCTCGCTGTAAAGAGCCATAAGATTCCTATCATGACTGACTACGATCAGTGTGATTCCATTAACTCTGCAATATCTGATTATATTGCCGATCACTTCGTGGGTGTTCTTTTCGTCCAAGGCAGCCGTGGGCTCATCCAGCATAAGCACTGGCGGATTAAGAATCAGAAAAAGCGCTATGAAGAGCCTGTGACGCTCCCCGCCGGACAGGGTGAATGTATCCTTATCCAACGGAAAAACCACCCGGCATATCCTGCAGATATCTTCCAGCTCAGCATCCGACGGCATGGGCAGATCCCTCAGCCGATGCACCTCCTGAAAGTTCTCACGGATGGATCCCGGGAAAAGCCAGGAGTCCTGTGCTACCAGCGAAACCCGGCGTCGCAGAACGATTGGATCCCATTCTTCCAGAACCTTCCCCTCATAAAAAATAATGCCTTCATCAGGGCTGATGGCATTATTAAAGAGCTTAAGCAGTGTGCTTTTCCCACATCCGCTTTCTCCGACGATGAAGTGAACCTTATCTTTTGCCAGAGAAATATCCGGGTATGTGATGATTTTTCTGAATGTGAGGTTTTCAGTTCTCAGAATCGGTATTACCATATAATTCCCCCTCACATGATCCTTGAAGCACTGATTTCTTGCTTCATAATCCGCTTCTCCTCATACATGATATCGTCGGCGATTTTTATGATCTCATCCAGATGCCCGTATTTTCCGTGTTCATATTCCACAATCCCATGGCTTACACTTACCTGGTAAAGGCGATTTTCTTCCTTATTGATCCGCTTATAGCTTTCAAGGATACGATTCCATATTTTTTCTGAGGCTTCTTTATTACTCCCGATAAAGACAATCAGAAATTCATCTCCACCCATCCGAACAATATAATCACTTTCACGGATGGTGCTTTTCATGCCGTTCACAACCGTCAGGATCAGTTCATCACCCGAATCATGGCCGAAATTGTCATTCACTTCCTTGAGTCCGTTGATATCCGTATAGCATAAGCAGATCTTGCCGGTATCCGGTGAATAATCAATCAGTTTTTTAAATCCAGCCCGTCGGTTCAACACCTCTGTCAACCCATCGTATTCAGAATGGAATCGGATTTGCCGCATAGACAGTCGATTTCTGGAGACGAGGAGTGATATGACCCCTGATATAAATGCAACAGCAAGGACATACATCCAGTCATTTTTCAGAATCGTGCTGATCATTTTTTTCCATCCTGGATTAACTACATATCCAAGTTCACCTGATGAATCAATATATGAAACAATTTTCCAGTTGCCGTCACCCAAAACAATGTTCTCCATGGATACACTCCTGGTTTCATTGACCATCTGCCCGGCCATCACTACATCCGTATGTGTGAACAGGCCGTTTTGAGTCGTCTGGGAACCTTCATGGGAGCTCATATTGTTCCATTCGTCAGCATATAATGATCTGAACGTAGTTGCATCTTTGCCGGCATACATGAATGCCCATTCCTGATCCGGTTCATCACTTGACAGCCAATATCCGGATGTATTCAAAAGATAAATGGACCCCTGGCTGCTCTTTGCCACTTTTCTGAAATCTTCCAGAAGATATTTGGCGCTGTAATTCAATACGATGATCCCCTGAAGTGTCCCTTCGTTGTCATGCACGGGACATGAGAACCTTATCATGGGTTTCAACGGCCTTTCAATCTGGTTCCCTTCCACGTTCAGGTCCAGCTTCGATATGTATGTATGCCCCTGCTCCAATGATATGCTGTCTTTGAAATAGTACTGGGCCTTTTTGTTCTGAAGACGGGATGCAGGTACGACCTTTGCGCCGTCTTCGTAATAATTGATCCGGATCGTCTCATCTCCCTGTAAATCGATGAACCTGATCTGATCATAAATCTTTCGCTTATCTGAAAATACCTGCCATTCAGAAGCTATCGTTTCAGCAGGTACGTTTCGCTCCACTTTCGTCTTGTAGGTCTCGGAAAGGAACCCGATATCGGAAAGGATGGAATTGAACTCTTTGCCCATTAACCCTTTTTCCAAGGTGACGATTCGCTGTTCCTGAGCCATTAATTCTATCCGCTTGACTGCTACTACACTGCTTTCTATCCAAACAAGAATTCCCAGTAACAATGCACAGAGGCAGATGAATATCACACTGAAATAAGCAAGCGCTGACTGATTATATTTATGCTTTTCATCGCTCAGGTCCATAATGCCTCCATCATCAGTGAAAAATCTTCAAAACGAAGATTGTAATTATACTTTATCATCTAACTCGAATTTGAAAAACAACTATTCAACTGTTAAAGGCGAAATTCATGCACTCCTGATCCTGGCGATATTCGGAACCTCTATCACGAAAATTGTCCCTGTTCCTGGCAAGGATGTGCACATCAGCCGGCCATCATATTGTTTCTCTATGATATCCTTACTGATGCTGAGTCCCAATCCGGTTCCTTTTCCTGATTCCTTTGTAGTGAAAAACGGCTCGAATACACGGGAACGGGTTTTTTCACTCATCCCTACTCCATTGTCTTTAATCACGATACGGAACGAATCAATTCCTTTTACCGCATGAATGGTTATTTTACCTAATGATTTGATGTTTCGTGCTTTGATCGCATGGGCTGCGTTAATCAGGATATTCATCAACACCTGCCTGAGCAGACCAGGATACCCGGTGTGGGGGATATTTTTCCCTATTGGAAATTCTATGACGGCATCATACTTGTATTCATTCTTGACCAGAGCGAGAACCATCTGAATCTCATGATTGATTTCGCAGCTTTCCATGAGCGGAACATCATCTTTTCGTGAGGCTTTTTTCAGAGACAGCAGGATATCCTTTAACCGCGCTACCCCTTCCTGTGCATCTTCCGTTGCACTCAGCAGCTCGTCCAGATTCACCGTTTTCCCTTTACTGGCTTTTTCAGCTAAATCTCTGGCATATTCAAGATTGGATTCTGCGTATGCCATATAGTTAAAGGCTTCATGGGTGATTCCTGCCATCATCAATCCCAGGGTCGCTAGCTTTTCCTGTTCGATTACCATCGTCCGCATGGTATCTGCCTTTTCTTCGAGGTCTTTTTCCTTCGTCAAATCCTTATGAATCCCGAAATAGTTCACCGTCTTGCTCCATTCACTGACAACAGGAACAATAGTAGTCTTGCATAGGAACTGGGACCCATCTTTCTTCTTATTGAAAATCTCGCCTTCCCAGACTCTGCCGCTTCGGATCGTTGCGCCTATATCCTTATAAATCTCAGGCTGCGCTGCCCTTGTTATGAGAATGTTCATGTCACTTCCAACGAGCTCCGATTCAGAATAACCTGTCAGTTCAGAAATCCGGCTGTTTACTGACAGAATCGCGCCCGTGGAGTCCGTTAATACAGTACCGAACCCGCTCTTTTCAACAGCGCTTGACAATTGTTTAATCTGATCGTTTTTCCTCAAGTCCTCTGTGATATCCTTTATTATGGATATGAAAAACCGCACCTCTCCCTGGCTGTCTCTGACAACCCTGTTAACCCAGCGGCAAATAATCTGCTCTCCTGACTTCTTTATGTTGTAATTTATAGAGTCATTGGATGTTTCTGACAGGATCGAGCCGACCATGTTCAGATATTCCGGAACAGAATCTCTTCCGACAAGAAGCCTGATCAGATTCGTACCGATGGCCTCATCACGTTTCCAGCCGAAGGTGGCTTCTGCTTCCTTATTCCAGTCGATTATTTCATAATCGTGACGCCATACCACTGTTGCAAGCGGGCCTTCATGGAACATGGTGCTGTATGCGCCCTGAGCCATCTGAATATCCAGAACCAATTGTTCATCCGCTTCATTCTGTTCGATGTACATATAGGTGGACTTATCCCCACCAGTGCCTTTCTTCCCTGTGATTGATACGCATTTTCTGACCCCGTCCGAACATAATAGATACATGACAGCGTTTTCAATATACCCTGTTTCTTTAAGTATCCTGCAGTTCACCTTGCATAAACCAAATTCTTCGTCCGGCATCAGGTCGAACATGGTCATTTTTTTCAGTTCGGAATGCGAATATCCAACGAATTGACAGAAGCTCATGGGAATACGGATAAAATTGTTCTGTTCATTCAGTTCAAGCACCATGGCTGTGCTGAAATCCACTCTTGGCTGCCCCGATGCTGATTCGGGGCTGTATTTATCCTGTGGCCCCATCATGAACCGTTTGATATCCAATCCTTTGATTGCCTCATAGGGGATTGGTTTTGATATGCCATATCCCTGAATAAACCGGCATCCGTAACGGTAAAGAAATCGGATTTGTTCAGGGGTCTCTGCTCCTTCTGCAATGACTTCAATGTTCAGGGCTTTCCCAAGTTTGATTATGGCAATGCAGATGGATGCACTTTGAACATCCGTTCCGGAATTCCGGACAAAACTCTGGTCAATTTTCAACGAAGCCACTTCCAGAGATGTCAGCCTTGCCATCGATGAATATCCAGTACCAAAGTCATCGATTGAAAGTTTTGCATTGACATCATGGAGCGCATCCTTTATTTCCTGCGAGAGTTCAAATTTGGTGGTCTCAGTCAACTCAAGGATTATCTTTTCAGGATTGTCCTTGATGATAGTAATGATCCGATTTCTGAATCGGATATCCATCAGATCCTGGGTGGACAAATTCACATGAATGGGATAGTCGCGGTTCTGGCTCAGCACTTCATCAACCACCCACTCATCAATGAGCGTGATCAGATCATGGTCCTCTGCCAGAGAAATGAATTCTCCCGGCTCAACGATTCCAAGCTCAGGATGATTCCAGCGAACCAAAGCCTCCAAACTCACGATCTCCCCGCGGACAATATCCACAATAGGCTGATACAGCAAAAACAATTCATTCTTATCAACGACAGTCCTTAAATCCTCCAGCAGCAGAGCACTTCGACTTTTCATATCCATCAATTCAATTCTTTCATCCATCTGTCTCACCGCCGAATTCCTGTCTCTTATCCATACAGGGTCAGTATACCCCTTTTACCCGCTTTAATACTGATACGGATTGATTTGTCTTACTGTCCGAAGGAAAGGAAAAACCGGCTGAATGACAACAACTTCAACCGGTTCATAACAGTCTGTTCATTTGATTACGCATTCTGTATCACATACGTAAAGAAAACTTAATGTACTTAAAATGAATCTTGTATCCTTTCACTGATCATCGTTTTGATGATGGCCGCTGCATATGCGGGTCCCCTCGCTTTTGAAAACAGGCTCCATCTCAGCAGACTATCTTTTTCCATACGAAAAACCCTGTTTAGGGCATCAAGAACGATGGGCTTTGACAGGTGATTGGGATCCAAAGATACGGCAAGATTATTTCTCTCTGCATCAAAGGCAATTGTGAATTGATCACTAGAGAAAGGCAGGATGATCATCGGTTTCCCATAACGGATACTTTCGGTGAATGTGTTGCAGCCCCCATGGTGTATCACCATATCCATGTATCTTATTATCCCCTTTTGCGGGATAAACCCGCTGACGATCGTGTTGGAGGATTCATAGTCTTTCAGCTTATCAGCATTGCTTCCGGCAGATACGATCAGGAGAGCCTCGGGATCGAATTCCTGACAGGCGGATATCAATTGCTCGAGTACGTCCATTCTTTCTGACAAAAAAGTGCCCAGGGTTATAAGAATTTTCCTCCGGTCCGGTATCGCAACGATTTCATGCCAGTATCCGTTCAAGCTCTCTTCTTCAAAGGCGTGCCCTATAAAGATTCTTAGAGGCTTCTCCTTGATGTTTTCTTCGAAATCAAAATCAAGGTAGTTATAAATGACTGCATGATCGGAAGCCAGTCGGAAGGCATTATCTACGATTCTTGCGTTCTTGCAGTGGGTGCTGATAAACGTATTGAATATGGATGTGAAAGCATCCTGTGTTTTCTTGGAGGCTTCTTCAATGTCACTTGTCTTTTTCTGATCTACTGCATACCATGATGGCCAGTTTTTCGGTATGCCATGATGCTCACCGTGGAAGGGGATCGTATCAGGATGAGGAGGACAGAATGTCATGTAGCGAAGTCCCAGGCAATGAAGACTTAAGGTGGCTCCATAGGACAAGACATCGACCATCCACAAGTCCGGCATGATTTCGTTTTCAATTGTCATAATTTGTTTCATCAGCCTTTGAGGGTTCGGCAGCATATCCATTTCCCTGTGTTTCATCTGGGTGATCAGTGTCTCAACAGGCCCTTTTCGGGTTGCTTCAAAAAACTCCTCCAATCTGGCTTTTTCCGATTCAGGTTGATAAGTCTGCTTCGCTGTTCCTGTATTCCTGTTCGTATTCAAATCTATATCTACGAAATCCAGACCGGCTGCAGTCACTTCTTTTTCAAATTCCCTGCTGCAGCCGATGGTAACCTTCAAATCCATCTTTTTAAGACTTTTCGCTATTGCCAGCATCGGCATGAAATGCGAATAGAAAGGGGGACTCAACAGAAGTACATGTTCATAGGCCACAGAGCTCATCCCTCCTTGATTTCCAAATAAAAGTCGAGAAAGTCCTTTGCGATTTCAACCATTGAAAAATGACTGTTGACTGTCTGCTGTCCTCTTTTTTGAATGTCCATAAAATCCTGAATGGATCGGTTGGAATAATAGATCACCCGCTCCACTTCCTCAGAAATAGCGGACCAGTCTGAAGTGTCGATCAGAAAACCGTTGATTCCATTGTTCAGATAGGTTTTTACACCTCCGGCAACCGGAGCAAAAACCAGGAAACGTTCAGAAAGTGCTTCCAAAACCGATATTCCGAATTCTTCCTTTTGACTCGAACAGATGTATATGTTCGGATATCTGCCGGCTTGATCGTTCATTATTGCTCTTTCAATGCCCCTTACGACCTTATTAGGCAGGGCATCAAAATGAGCAAACCTTCTGCGGAGGTGTTCATTGGATCCAATATAATCATTAAAGAATGAGACGATATATTGTTCCTCATTATTGGGTTTCTCCCCATTTCCTCCGATTACAATCAGATTGTAATCCTTCCACAATCTGGAGTCTCCCCATGCTTTTATGAGTTTATCCTGTCCCTTCTGTCTGTTCAATCTTCCGACATTCAAAATAATGGGATTTCCGAAAAATCCATCGTCCAAATTGCATTTCAAATATTTTGTAATTTCTTCATCATTGAAGTCGTGAGATACTACATCCGAATCAATTCCTTCACCGATCATTTCAAAATAAATATTGTTTCTCTTATGCCGAAGCTGTGGAAAATTCAATTCCAGCTCTTTTCTTATTGCATCTCCACCAATTCCGATAATGCCATCAGCCATTGTAAGCAATTCATCACCAATGCCGATTCTATCCAGTTTTTCCAAGGCTTCTTCCATATCATAGAATTTCAAGCGACCTTCATGATCCACCATTGTCCGATGGGGATCGGGGGTTAAAGTGAATACCAGCTTGGAGTTAATGTCTTTAGCATAGGATGCTATGGATTTTGAAGCATAATCCAGATACCTGATATGAAGAATATCTAATTTGACATTGAGTTTTCCCATGAATCTGGCAATGAATCTTTTGATCACCCGTTCTTTTTTTACAAAAATCAGTTTGTTTTCTGTATTCAGATAGAGCGGCATTCTGATAATCCAGTGATTCTTGAAATCTCTGCTTAGCATCGGCCGTTCATCATTCCAATCATTATTGATGGTCATAGTAAGTACGTTGGCTACTTCCTGCGATTCAGTCAGGTGATTGCCAAGGGTCCTTAAAAATGTGCATAAACCACCGCTCTGTCCTTTTCCGCAATCGTCCGGATCTCCATAAAACATAGCCTGAGCAATTGTCAGACCGCCGGTGTTCATATTCACTCCTAAAGTAATAAAATCAAGATAATCTGAATATACCTTATTGTTCCTGAAGTTGTTTATCTTCGTTCTGATTGTATTTACTGCATCCTGTTTCCCCTGATTCAAATGGATGTATGAATCCATGATCTGAATCCGGATACTTTCCGGATACTCTCCATCAAGCAGTACCAGCAAATGATCTGAGAATTCACATACATTGAAGTGATACATGTAATCCAACAATATGGATACTGCATCAAAATCATTTTCATACCGATGCAGCATATCTTTCATACTCCCGCAATCCAGAATATGCTCATTGCACTCGATACAGATATCCATGAGATTGCACAGTCTGTCCGGGGAGCAGTTCCTGTCTTCCAGCATGCTGAAAAGCTTATCACTGAATCTTTCACCAGCCAGATGATCGGCATTCTTTACAATAAGATCCACAATATATCTATCGAGATAAACGTTCTCACCCAGATCATTCAACAATTCGAACAGTTGATTCTCAACAATGTCAGTACTCCTATGCAACGTTCTTACATAGGCTATTTTTTTTGCCAATGAATATTTCATCGTACAGCCCAATGCAATATCATGAGAGTATTTTTCCAGATAATATTCCTGAAATGATACAGAATTCCTCTCGAAATGATCATTTCTTAATTGAGTGAACTCATTCAATGACATGACCCCCCCCTTCTCCGTGCGTGTGGTTTATACCCTTGATGGCCCTGTATAAACCAAAACCACGTGATGAGGCTGATTCCTTCATTTTAACGTTTCTTTCAATTTGTATATTTTTCCTCCCAGATCGAGAATATACAATTCGTTGCTTTTATCAACCCCGAATGAGGAGATGTTCAGCTTGCTGTCCAAAAGGAGCCTGTTCTGCGGTGTCAGATCATCACTAGTACGCAAACCCCATATCAGACCAGTCACAAAATCGCCGTAAACATAGGTCCCTGAAAGGCCGGGAATCATACTGCCCCGGTATACATATCCCCCTGTAACCGATCTGCCCAAGGGCTGTCTGTATTCCCATATCGGCAGCTGCAGACCCTCCTTGCTGCAATTGCTGGAGGCTGGATAGCACAGGCTTCCTTCCATGATGTTCCAGCCATAATTCTTGCCTTTTTCAATGAAATCTATCTCCTCCACAGTATTCTGCCCGACATCCGCAGCCCATAGGCGGCCGGTCTGGATATCAAAGCTGAATTTCCAAGGGTTTCTCAGACCATATGCATAGATTTCCTCCAGAAAACCATTCGAATTGCCAACCAGGGGATTATCTGCCGGAATACCGTAAGGCTTCCCTTCCTGTATCGAATCCACATCGATGCGCAGCATTTTTCCAAGCAGGCTCTTCAGGCTCTGAGCATTGCCCTGAGGGTCTCCTGCCGAGCCGCCGTCTCCGGTGCCGATATATAGATAACCGTCCGGCCCGAAAAGAAGATGCCCGCCATTATGATTGGCATAGGGCTGCGGGATGGTGATGAGGACCTGCTCGCTTTCAAACAGCCCTTGCTTCGGATTGTCCGGATTCACCTGATAACGGGCTATAACCGTGTGGGTATCATTCGTATAATTCACATAAAAAAATCCATTCTGTGTGAAGTTCGGATGGAACGCCATCCCCAGCAGGCCTTTTTCCGAGGCTCTGCTGTCCACCCGGCTGCTCAGGTCTATGAAGATATCAGAAGCTGTCACCTGCGGATCATTTTCAAAGACAATCACTCTGCCTGTTTTCTCTACGACAAAGAACCGGTTGCTGTCATCACCGGCATGCAGGAATTCCACCGGTTGATCGAAAACCAGATTCGGGAAGGCTTCGACCCGTTCCAGTTCAGGCCAGATTTCCTGAACAGCTGCAGGGGGCGGATTTATAAACGTTGGCTGAGAGACCTTCTCACCACATCCCATCAGGAACAACAGCAGAATGGAGAGAATCAGAAATTGAACTTGTTTCATTATTCTGCCTCCTTTCCAAGCAGATCGATACAGGACTACTATCTTCTTAATATAATTTTCCTACTTCAGATTTCCTGTGTCAATCCAATGCATGCAACTCTCAAATTGGATCTTAACGAAGCACCCCACAACTTTTAATTGTGGGGTGCTTTCGTTGAAGTGGTTAAGATGGACCTTTAAACTAAACCTGAGTAGGCGAATCTGGTTCGATACTTATTCTGATTCGAACACAGGGGTTCAACGATCATCTCACTCTGCTATAATATTTTCTATTGTGTTTGATGCACCTGCAAATGATCCGCCTACTACGAATAGTCTGAAGTCATAAGTTTCTCCAGGTGTTAAGCCAGTTACAGTGCCTGTTGTTGATGCTGCATCTAATGCAGCTGTTGCAGCGTCAGTCCATGTACCAGTTCCAAAAAGCGACTGCTGGATATTTACTGATGTTGCACCTGTTGCAGCCGTCCATGTGAATGTTGCAGTTGTATCTGTAGTCAAATTGCCTGTTATTGCAAAAGTAGCTACTGTTCCTGGTGTTGGATTTGTAGTAATGTCTACCTCTACATTTGATGTACCGGCATTTACTCCGCCCACTACGACCAGTCTGAAGTCATAATCCGTTGAAGCTGTTAAACCAGTTACCGTACCGGATGCAGCAGCTAACACTGCAGTCGAATCCATCCATGCATTCAATCCCGTCAGCGACTGCTGGATTTTCACTGACGTTGTTACTGCTGCTGCTTCTGTCCATGTGAATGTTGCTGTTGTGTCTGTTACTTCATTGTGCAAAAAATCAGCAACGGGAATCGTAATTGTCGTTATGTTTGCCACTACATTTGATGTTCCCTCATTTGCTCCGCCTGAAACGATAAGTCTGAAGTCATATGCCGTGGCAACATCTAAGCCGGATGCCGTGGCAGTTGT
Organism: uncultured Peptostreptococcaceae bacterium; assembly: GCA_964511875.1. Classification (GTDB taxonomy): domain Bacteria; phylum Bacillota; class Clostridia; order Peptostreptococcales; family Acidaminobacteraceae; genus CAZEHS01. The sequence goes on along the minus strand of CAZEHS010000006.1, from coordinate 3,626 downwards.
CGATTCAGCCGTTAACACTTCAGTTGTCGCATCAGTCCAGGTGCCTGATCCTGCAGGTGACTGTTCTAGCGTCACTGATGCTGCTCCTGCTGCAGCTGTCCACGTAAACGTTGCCGATGAAGTTGTCACTGCAGTGTTGGCAAAATCTGCTACTGGTACTGGAGCTGCAGTAACTGCTATCGTAAAGGTTCTAACGCCAGGTATTTTACCGGCTTCTGTTGTAGTTACAACGATTGTCAGCGGAGCTGCAGCTGCAATTGTATAATCTGCTCCGTTTGTGTATGCATCACCATTGATCAAAATCGTTGATACAGCTGGTGTAACATCTGATACCGTGAATGAAATATTGCTCGCTGTAGTGGCCATCCAATCGGTTACAGCGCCGGTTGTATCAGTAAGGCCAGCTGCTGGTATGGCTACATTCGTAACGCCGCCAACTGGAGCAGTGCTGCCTACTCCCAGAGTTACAGCACTTGGTGCTGTCGATGGTGCTGGCGTCAGCAACGCAATCTCTGCAGAATCAAGAGTTACCGTCACATCTTTAGTCCATGCATTTGCTCCTGAATTGACAGAAGAGGCTCCAACTAGATGAATTAGAATCTGCGAAGGAACAAAAGTAAGGTTGGTGAATTTGGTTTGGACAGCCGCAAGATCTGCATAAGTAACTGTTCCATCATCTGAAATCGCCAAATTAGTTAAAGAAGCTGTAGTTGAATCAATACCATTTGTTATGGTTACTGAAGATGCATCAAGATTCAGGTAGTAGGGAGCAGATTTAGCCACGGCATACGTCACTGCACCGTCAGCATCTGTGAACGCATAATTGAACTTGATGCTGCCGGTTGTTACCGAAACATCTGCATTCGTAATAGCACTCACTTCAACATTAGTGCTGCCACCTCCGCCACCACCACCGCCACCGCCCGATGAAACCGGAACAATTGTAGGAGCGGTCACACCTGGGGCAACAGTCATTATTGCCGGTTCTTTTTGGAAGGTCACTCCGCTGGCGTTTATTATCGCTTCGGTAATCACGCCAGTGCCTTTAATTGTTGCTTTTTCATCGAGAGTCAGCGTTCCGATCGTTGACCTGCTGTCCACGTTCAGGGTTACGCCTTCAGCCATGATATCAACACTGTCGCATTTGACATTAATCAGAGTGATATCAATACCGCCTGCGGCATTTGACTCTACTGTGATCCCGACAAACCCTTCGCCTGTCAGATCGACTTCTTCCAATATCACGTCGGATCCGACGATAACCTCATCAATTTCGGTTGTTCCGGAGGCCACAATACGTACCGGACCGCCATCCTTCATAACGTACACCTTTCCAGTAGTAACATTTATGAAATAGATGCTGTTGGACCCGCCGCCATTAACGTGAATGTCGCCTTTGACCGTGACACTCTGAAGGGTGACATCACCCTCTCCTACTTCCTTGGCAATTGTCAGGTTGCCATTTACTATGGTGTTCTGCAGGGTAACACCTGCTGCTTTGATGATTACGTCGCCGTCGATTGTTGTCGTCTCCTGTGAGGAGCCGAATATGCCCGCTTTATCATAGACTGTACCCTTTGTTACATTGATACCCGGATAATTTACGCAGTTATTTATGGCTACCAAAGCTTCAGCCCTTTTGATCTGTGCCTGCGGCTGAAATCTACCATCCGGATAGCCTATCATGATTTTCGCCTCAACCACGGCAATGACTGCCAGTCTGCTCCAGTCACCTATTGCAGACGCATCGGTGAATGCAAGATTCTGGTATACAGCTGTCAGGGATTTAAGCCGGCTCAATACAACTGCTGCTTCCTGTCGCGTTATATTGCCATCCGGTTTGATGGTGCCATCCGGGTAGCCGCTGATGTATCCTGCAGCCTGCGCTTTTGCAACAATTGGGGCATACCATGCATTTGCTGCCACATCCGTGTACATCACTGCAGATGAGGTAGTGAATTGGAATGCATTGTTGACCAACGAAAAAAACTCTGCCCGAGTGACTGCTTTTTCGGGTTTGAATGAGCCATCGGGATAACCTGCCACTATCCCGGAATTGATGGCTGATTGGATCGCATCCTTTGCCCAATGTGATTCATAGTCGCTGGCACCAAAGACCGGCACGAACGCCGAGAAGACCATTAGAAAACACAGGATAAGTGACAGCTGTTTGTTAAGTTGTTTTTTCATGTCATCCTCCTTTGACAACGATTGATTATGAAAAAATCCGACCAATAATCACTTATTACCCAGATATTTGAATTTTAATCATCATTCCCAATGATCACACCTCAATCAAAAAAGAATCAGTCCGTTGATTCATGGACTGATTCTTGCTTCTGTTTAACGAGTCACAGGATTCCTTAGAACCCCGATTCCTTCGATCCAGCACTCCACAACGTCCCCTTCCTTCAGGTAACGGGGAGGTTTGAATCCCATGCCGACGCCGGAGGGGGTCCCTGTGGCGATGATATCTCCGGGATATAGCGTTGTTGCCCTTGATAAGTCACTTATGATTGTCGGTATATCGAAGATCAGGTGCCCTGTGTCTGAAGCCTGTCTTACTTCCCCATTGACGTTAGTCCCCAGTTTCAATTCCAGAGGCAGTGGCAGACGGCTCCGGTGAATGATTGCCGGACCGATGACTGTATGTGTATCCAGGCACTTGCCTCTGAACCAGAGGGTATGCTTGACCTGAAGCTGACGAGCCGAAATATCGTTTAGGATCGTATACCCGAAAATATGCTCTTCCGCGTCCGCTGGAGCTATGTTCACCCCTTGCTTGCCGATGATGACAGCCAGTTCTACCTCATAATCCACATCCCCGCCTGTGATTTCCGGAAACAGCTGGATCGATTCATCGGGGCCGATTGCCGGTGATGCGGTTTTTGTGAAATAGATGGGATAGTCCGGTATGCCTGAGAGATTTGCTCCTGCCCCTTCCAGTTCCCTGGCATGCTCCATGTAGTTTTTTCCCAGGCAGAATACATTCCTCTTCGTCCAGGGGATTGGTGTCAAAATCACAGCTTCTGAGGGATCAATCCCCTGCATTTTATCAGCTTGGATCTCCGCCTCCCTGATCTGTTTATCATCCCATCGATCAATGATCCCCTGCACTGAATCCACCGGGTTCCATCCCAGCGTTCTGCAGATTTCCGAGCATGGGACCAACTGTCCGGAACTGTTTTCTATACCGACAACCCCGCCTGAACCCAAATCATATCGCACTAAACGCATAAGAATTTCCTCCTCGTATGATAATTCTATTGGATCCTGTATCAGTCTCTATAAACGATATTGACCTTCTGGGAGCTGCTGAGGAAAAGCATCGGAGCATAATAGATACCGAATGGCAGGACATCACCCACAGATATCCCAGTTTCACATTTCTCAATATCCACAATAAGATGATCTGAGCTGCTTCCAACGATCTCTACACCAGGAATCAGGGGCACCAGCTTTGCATGATCACAAATATCCTGCTTTCCTACTGCCAGAATGGCACGGCGGCGAATTCCCCTATCCGTGAATACCGGCTTGTCACCAAATGCGTCGATGAAGACCTCTCCAACCGGATGGCTGGGTTTTCCTTTTACTTCTAGGACCTTGACCTTTAGGATAAACGT
>CAZEHS010000005.1:0-74178 GCA_964511875.1 uncultured Peptostreptococcaceae bacterium | reverse complement strand
TAAAAAGAATCCTTCAGGAGGCTGGAAAAGATCCGGCGGTCATCAAAGAGTATATTCCAGGGTTCATCGTTAATCGCATTGCCGCAGCCATTACGAGAGAAGCCGGCTATATGATCACCCAGGGGTGGACGACAGGTGCGGATATTGATCGGGCGATACGGAACACAAGCGGCCTGCGGTACGCCTTTGAAGGTCCTCTTGCTCTATACGATGTAGTAGGATGGGATCTGACAACGACGGTTTCAAAAGTGATTCATAAAAGCCTGTGCAATGATGAGACAGAAAACCGGCTCGGCAAAATGATGATGGAAAGCGGTGAATTAGGTCTTAAGTCGGGAAAAGGCGTTTTCAATTACAAGGGTATCGACAGACAGCAATACATGAATGAAAGATCACAAAAGATCATACGGATGATCAAAGCAGTCCGCTGACGTTCACCTCATGCTTTTATGGCCCAACGCATTTTGGTAGAGCGGGCGCGGGGATTGAGACTGCATTCTTCTGCTGACGGTCGGATCGCCTCGGGGGCAATTTCACGGTAAACGCCGCTGCGCAATAAGGTTTGGAACGATTTTTTCACCAGACGGTCTTCCCCCGAATGAAATGAAAGGATTGCCACCCGTCCACCCGGTGCAAGAACGTCGGGCAGTCTTTCCAGAAAACGATGGAGAACATCGAATTCACTGTTAACATCTATCCGCAGCGCCTGGAAGCAACGCTGACAGGATTTCTTGATTTCCTCTTCCCTGCTTTTTTCAGGAATGAATCTAAGCGAATCCCGGATGATTTGCCGGAGTTGGGTGGTTGTCGTAATTTTTTTCCCTTTTCTGATTTCGGAAATAATAGCCCGCGCAATCACTGCGGCATGTGGCTCGTCTGAGTTTTGAAAAAACACCCCTTCCAATTCATCCTGGGAAAGCTCTGTTAAACGCTCAGCAGCAGGCTTGCCTTTTTTGGGATTCAGCCGTAAGTCCAGTGGCCCCTCTCTCTTAAATGAAAACCCTCTTTCAGGATTATCTATTTGCATGGAGGATACACCAAGATCAGCCAAAATGAAATTCAAAGGTCCTGATTCGGAAGCGATTTGCGCTATCTGGGAGAAATTCATTTGCCTGATCGTTAAAATTTCGGATCCGTAGCCCAAGCGCTCCAAACGCTCCCGGGTGCGAGGCAATTCAATCGGATCCACATCGATTGCATACAGGTGTCCCTTGGAATCCAAACATTTGAGCATCTCTAAAGTATGGCCGCCATAACCCAGTGTGGCATCCAGTCCGATCTGACCCGGCGTAATCTGCAAGAATTCCAATATTTCCTTAACGCAAATTGAAAGGTGCATGCCGGCAGGAGTATTGCCTTTTTGAATGACTTTTTCAATAGCATCCCCATATTTCTCCGGTTGCAGTTCTTTATATTTGTCTTTAAAAGTTTTTGGATGAGTGCCTTTATATCGAATACGCCGCTGAGGTTTTTGCTCTTGATTAACCATCCTTACTCCCACCTTTCTTGATATGGTTATGTCTTGTTGTTACAAATCGTATGATACCAAATACGATTCTTAAAAGCAAACTCAAGTAGAAGAAGAAAATCTGTCAGAGAGATTCTCCTAACCTAGCATCGCATGACACTATAATCTTATGGATGAACTCGTAAAGAATTTATCCGATGCCTAACAGTTCTAAGACTCCCGCTTCTAAAGCGGGAGTAGAGAACTGTAAAGGCCCTGGATCAGCTCTACTAAGGTTCAGATGGAGTAGAAACTCCACCTGAACCAAGGATCGCTTCATCCGAGTTCAAAATAGAGTATCCTGTAATCCCCTGGCGCAGTATGATGGGTATAAAGGGAAGGCTGATTTAAAATTAGAAATCAATGCTAAATCCCTAACATAATTAAACAACTGAACGATTTTAGTATTTTATATATGTGCAATTGTAGAAATGAATCCTGTAATATAAAATCAAGCATCATATTGGGAATCGTTTGGGTCGGATGGTTATTAGAGAACGGAGGGTTCTTATGACTGAGAAGAGCGTACGGCGGGAAGAGATTGAAAGCATCTATGGGAAGATCAGTCCTTTTGAATTGAAAGATAAACTGATAAGTTATGCGAAGGAAACAAGGGAAAGCGGGGTCCATTCCCTTCTGGATGCGGGGCGGGGCAATCCGAACTGGACAGCGGCTGCTCCCCGTGAAGCCTTCTTCATGTTCGGCCTATTTGCCGTAGAAGAGACCCGCAAGGTATGGAACGAAGGAGACTTGGCTGGAATGCCCCAGAAGGAAGGCATCTACGGGCGGTTCCGCAAATTCATAAAGAGGAACACTCAAGCTGCAGGCATCCGGGTCCTTTCTGAGATGATTGAACACGGCATCACCGAAAAGGAGTTCGATCCTGATCTATGGGTTTATGAACTGGTGGATGGAATCATAGGGGATAATTACCCGTATCCGGACAGGATGCTCCGGCACGTGGAAAAGGTGGTACAGGACTATCTGGTAAAGGAACTGGGCTATATTTCTTCTGAGAAGATGCCTATGAAAATCTATGCAGTGGAGGGCGCCACTGCGGCAATGTGTTATATCTTCGACTCGTTGATTGCCAATAACATTTTTTCGAAGGGTGATAAGATCGCTCTGATGACTCCGATCTTCACCCCGTATCTTGAAATTCCCCATCTGCCGAGATACGGTTTCGAAGTTGTTGAAATCAAAGCCTGTGAGATGGATGAAAGCGGCGTTAATACATGGCAGTTCCCGGACAGTGAAATTGACAAGCTGAGGGATCCCGAGGTCAAAGCCCTGTTCATCGTGAATCCCAGCAATCCTCCTTCCATCGCCATGCGGGAGGAGACCATGAAGTACATCGCTGAGGTTGTGAAATCGAGCAATCCCAATCTGATGATCATTTCAGATGATGTTTATGGAACGTTTGTGGATGGCTTCAAGTCCCTGATGCATATCCTGCCCTACAATACCATCGGTGTGTATTCCTATTCGAAATTCTATGGCGTGACCGGCTGGAGGTTGGGAACCATCGCACTCCATGAGGATAATGTATTTGAAAAACTGCTGGCCGGATTGGATGATGACAAAAAGGACCGGGCACGCAGGCGCTACTCGGCCTTGTCGGTGAAGCCGGAGGAAATCAGGTTCATTGACAGGATGGTGGCAGACAGCCGGCAGGTCGCTCTCAATCATACAGCGGGGCTTTCCACACCCCAGCAGGTCATGATGGCATTTTTCTCCCTGTATTCAATGCTGCCGGAAGGGAATGTCTATAAGGAGCAGACAAAAGCAATCTGCCGAAGACGTCAGCAGCTGCTTTTCAACGGTTTGGGGATTCCTGTCCCCCATAACCCCCTTGATGCCGCCTATTATACCCAGTTCGATCTGCTTCAGTGGGCCAGGTCCAATTATGAACCGGCATTTGCGGATTATCTCCAAAAAACCTATAAGACGGTGGATGTGTTACTGAGACTTGCGGAGGAATCCTCCATCGTGCTCCTTAGCGGAGGCGGATTCCACGGGCCAGAATGGTCGATCCGTGTTTCCTTGGCGAATCTGAAGGACGAAATGTATTCCAGAATCGGTAAGGATCTGAGAATAATCCTGGAGCAGTATGCCACCGAGTGGAAAAACAGCTGCAAATAACCTCGGCTGGATACTTTCAGGTCAGATCGATCGTATGGAGGCAATATGATGAAAAAGTTACTGATGATCACCACAGGAGGGACAATCGCATCTGCGAGCACTGAAAATGGTTTGGTGCCAACATTCAATGCCGATGAACTCCTGCAGCTGATGCCGGAAATAAGCCAGATAGCTGAGATTGATACATTTTCACTGATGTCCGTGGATAGTTCCAATATGAATCCCACCCTGATTTCCAGAATCGCTGAAACGGTATACGCTAGTTATGATACATTCGATGGATTTGTCATCACCCATGGGACCGACACGATGGCCTATACGGCCGCAGCACTTGTGTACATGCTTCAGAACCTAGGGAAACCGGTGGTGCTCACCGGCTCCCAGGTGGTAGTGGGCGCATTGTTCTCAGATACCCGAAGGAACCTCTCGGACGCTTTCATGTTCGCTCTGGATGGTGTCCCGGGAGTGTTCATAGCCTTCGATGGCACTATCATCAACGGTGCCAGGGGGACAAAATTCAAGTCGAAGAGTCCGGATGCTTTCGCCAGCATCAATTTCCCTATCATTGCAGAGATGAAGCAGGGTAAAGTCAAATACAGCAGCCTGATGTACCATGGGCCTTATTCTAAAATCTACGAAACAGACAAATCCAGGCCGCTTATCCTGAACACCAGATACAGCGATGCTGTGGCACTGATCAAACTCTACCCTGGGATCAGGTCGGATATATTTGACTACGTGAAGGAACGCATTAAAGGAGTTGTCATTGAAAGCTTTGGTGTGGGCGGGGTGCCTAACCGGGATCCGGACGTCAGCAAGAGTATCGAAGAAATGCTGGCCTGCGGAATAGCAGTGGTGGTGACCACACAATGCGTGGAGGACGGCACGGCACTCGGAGTTTATGAAGTGGGCAAGTTCGACTTGGACCTGATCATCAATGCAGGGGATATGAATACCGAGGCCATCATGATGAAACTCATGTGCGCTCTGGGCAACTATGATGAGCCTCAGGAAATTAAAAGATACATGGAGACTCCTGTCATGGGGGATATCACGACAGGGCACGCATAGTACCCGGATATGCCTGTACTCGGCAATGTATTTTGACCGTCTCATGCGGTCAGTCTCCGGCAGAAAGAGATAGGCATCCCTGCAAGGGGGGTGTCTATCTCTTTTCTGATATCTGCCCGGCTCGATACTTACGCATAATATGAATTATACGATGTATAAAACTTTTGTTATAATTGAACTTAAGTACGTCGAAGACTCTTCGTTATGATTCGGATTAAAATCAGCTCATGAGCAACGAAAGGAAAGTATGATCAGCATTCATGAAGATCATGCATAGACAGCATATGCCCATAGATACCTTGCAGATCCAGTGTTTCATATCGGTAGCAACTCATTTGAATTTCACTAAAGCCGCCAATGAGCTGTTTCTTTCCCAGCCGGCAATCAGTAGAAAAGTCGCAGCTCTGGAAAAGGACCTGGGTGTTGTACTGATTGACAGGTCCAGCAGGGATCTGAAGCTCACCAAGGAAGGTGAAGCATTTAAAAAATTCTTCTCAATGTTCATACGGCAGTTGGAAGAGCTGACAGCCCAGTCAAAGAAGAGCGAGCAGGCAAATCGAGAGAAAATCAGGATCGGCATCTTTGAAGGCTGGAACCTGTCAGCCTTTTTAAGGGCACTGCTCAGCGAGTTCAGATTGAAGCATGAGAACATTGAGTTTGTCATTGATACCGGCAGCGAGAAGGACCTGATTGCGGGACTTAAGAACAGGAAGTATGATGCTGTGATTTTCCTAAAAATCAGTATCAAATGCGCGATGAATCGCGGCATAATCAGTGATGTGGAGGTCTATGATTTTATCAAGGTTCATAAATATATCTGTTACTCGAACTACAATCCTCTATCGGAAAAGGAGCATTTGAGTCTGGAGGATTTTAAAGACCAGACCTTGTACACGTTTACAAGCGACATCGTCCCTTTTGATATCATTTCAAACAAAGCATTATTCGCGAAACATGGCTTTGCACCTCGGGTCATGGCGCTTTCAACCTTGGATGCAGTCGTTAATGCAATCAGCACCGGCGGCGGCTACGCGCTTTTCGATAGTTTCTCGCGCATTAAAGATAATAAGGAGTTCAAAGGCTTTGAACTGGATGAATCCCATGATGTCTGTATTGCGGTTCCGAAAGAAAGCAGAAGCGAGGCCAATGATCTGTTTCTTGAATTCTGTAAAAAAATAGATTTCAGCGCACTGTTGTAAAACTAAATGGCAGTATTCAAATGCTTCTTTTAGAGAACAGTCTTGAAATGACGGGTTTGCCGTTGTTTCAGGGCTGTTTTTCTATTTAATGTTTGTGGGTTGCCAGCTATGCAGATTCGTAATAGCTGGCATTCTACAATGGCATTGGGCATGACCCAGAAGCGGATGATATGTTGTTAACAAGGAGTGTATTCTGCAGTCTGTGCCGCCTGATTCGATGCATATTATGAATTATACGATGCATGAAACGTTAGCTATAATGAACACAACATGATGGAAAACCATTTCCTCAAGATTACTGATTGACGCGAATTACTCCGAATGCATTGAAGGACTTATCGTTTCTGCACTGCTGGCTGGTGGTGGGGCAACCAATCCACCCATTTGGTCAGCGTGACATTTCTATTTCTTAAGGAGATAAATAAGATGGATTTCAAACAAAAAAGATGGCTGTACATGGCTGCTGCAATGGTTTTGGCTCTCTGCTCCGGAATCGGTTATACCTGGAGTGTGTTTCAGAGGCCACTGATGGAGAATTTTGACTGGGCACTTAAAACGATTTCTCTGACCTTCACAATCCAAGTGATGGTATCAACGATTGCGCCGATCTTCCTCGGCCGATTCCAAAAGACACTTGGCGTTAAGAATTATCTGCGGGTAGGCATTGTAATTTATGTGGCAGGTCTTGTGGCAACCACCCTCACAAGCTCAATCACCTATCTATACCTGATTTATGGTGTTGTAGTCGGGCTTGGCATCAGCATGTTGTATCCGTGTCTGATGGCTTACAGTACGAGTCTTTTTCCGGAAAAAACAGGAATGGCATCCGGCCTTCTGGCTTGCTCATACGGAGCGGGTTCGATTCTTTGGGCTCCATTGGCAGCTCGTTTTATGGGCCAGAACGGTGTGCTCGCTGTATTTGGACTCTTTGCAGCAATCTTTGCAGTCGTGATGATCCCTACTACGTTCCTGATTAAAAACATACCGGATGATTATACGGTCGATGCAGTTAAGGATTCAAAATCAATTTCTTCGAAAAAGGCTGCCAAGGAATACACATGGCAGGAGATGGTCAGAACCTCCCGCTATTATCTGATTGTAATCGTGCTGACCTTAGGTGCCACTTCCGGCTTGATGATCATGGGGCATGCATCCAGCATATTGCAGGAAGTACAGCATTTCACCCCGGAAACTGCCGCAATCCTTCTCGGCCTAACCTCCATATTCAATGCATTTGGAAGGCTGACTTTCGGACTGGCTTCTGACCGGTTGGGTCGATACAATGTGATGATGCTTCTGTTTGCAGTCATTGGCGGTTCTATGGTTTTACTCACCCAATCAAGCGGGAGTGTGTTTGTTGGCGGTATTGTCGCAATCGCGGCTTGCTATGGCGGCTTTACCTCCATGTTCTCGCCGATTTGCGCAGATAACTTCGGTATGAAGAATCTTTCAGTCAATTATGGTTTCCTCTATGTCGCTTACGGTTTTGCGGGATTGATCGGTCCCCAACTGGCAGCCCGGATAAAAACCATCAGCGGCGGGTATGATCTTGCATTCATGACCGTAGCGGCGATGAGTCTGGTTGGGCTCACATTGACTATGATCCTCAAAGCAAGGCTGAACAGAGAACTTCTCAAAACCGCGGAAAGGACTGCGTAAAGGAGTAAACTATGAAAAAAATCAGACTCCAAATCGACGGGTTTAGAATCGAGGCATTGGAAGGGCAGAATCTGATGCAGGCAGCTTCAGATTCCGGGATATACATTCCGCATCTTTGCTACCATCCGGATTTGACGCCCCAGGGCGGGTGCAAACTCTGCACTGCTGAAATAGATGGTCGGCCTGATTGTGTCCAATCATGTGAAACTGTTGTCAAAGAGGGCATGGTTGTCAATACCAAAACAGATAAGGTAAAGCAGCTCCGCATGGTCGCTCTGGAATTGATCCTGGCAAGCCACCCTAAAGATTGTACCTCCTGCGACAAATATCTGAACTGCGAGCTGCAGGCTCTGATGCAGTACATGGGCGTTGCCCATTCCCGGCTCCGGGAAATCGAAAAGGAACATACCCGGGTCACCCCTTCAGATAAATTGATCAAGAAGGAAATGTACCGCTGTATCCAGTGCGGCCGTTGTGTACGGGCCTGTGAGGAGCTGCGGGGAGTAGGCGTCCTGACGTATAACAGAAGAGATGGTGAAACCTACGTCGGTACAAAGGGTGACAAGCCCCTTGATGAGACCGACTGCCGATTCTGCGGTGCCTGTGTGGAAGTGTGTCCAACTGGAGCAATTCAGGATGTCAGAGGTGTTTTTTCTAAGGAATCCCCGAGGCTTATGGCTTATATACCCTGTAAGGACCAATGCCCGGCCCATACGGATATTCCAACCTATATAAGGCTAGCGGGGCAGGGTGAGTACGGGGATGCGGTATCGGTTCTACGGGAAAAGCTCACGTTTCCTCACGCACTGGGATATGTCTGCACCCACGTCTGTGAAACGGGCTGTAAACGGAGTCATGTGAATGATGCCGTATCCATCCGCGAACTGAAGCGGTTTGCCGTCGAGAATGATTCCGAGGCGAACTGGAAATCAAAAACCCATCATAGCGAATCCACCGGCAAGAAGGTAGCGGTCGTAGGCGGCGGTCCGGCTGGAATGACTGCAGCATACTATTTGGCTAAAAAAGGCGCTGCCGTGACGGTATATGAACGGCATGCACTGGCCGGGGGCATGCTGTCTTATGGCATCCCCAAGTACCGTCTGCCTCAGGAAATCGTAGACAATGAAATTTCCATCCTTAAAGAAGCGGGAATTGATATGCGGATGAATGCCCATATCGCGTCCCTGGAGGAGTTGAAAGATGCAGATTACGATGCGATCCTGATCGCTGTCGGCGCCAATAAAGGCAGACGTCCACCGCAATTTCAAAAGCCGTGGAAGAATGCATACGACGCTGTTGATTTCTGCCGGATGGCCAATGAAGGCAAACTGCCGGAACTGGGGAAGACTGTAACGGTCTTCGGGGGCGGTAACGTGGCTTTCGACTGTGCACGCACAGCGAAAAAGCATGGCATCGGGGAGGTGCGCGTGGTCTGCCTGGAGGCAAGAGATAAGATGCTGGCGGATGCAGATGAAATCGCATGTGCCCTTGAGGAAACCATCGGGATTCTTAACAGCAGATCCATGGTCGGGCTGGAGGAATCCGATGGCCTTGTTCAAGCTCTGAATCTGGTCAACGTGTCCAGCTTCAAGTTCGGCGAAAAGGGTCTGGAGATGGAGATTGAGGAAGGATCAGAAGCAATTCTGGCAACGGACTCCCTGATCTTTGCCACCGGTCAGGGACCGGACCTGGACAACGGATTCGGTCTGGAGCTGCTCCGGGGCAGTCTTGTGAAGGCTGACGGAGATCTGCAGACCAGCGTGAACGGAGTCTTTGCAACCGGTGATGCAGTCTATGGCACAAAATCCGTTGTAGAGGCCATTGCATCAGGGCGCAAAGCGGCAGAAAGCATCGACAGATTTCTTGGCGGAAATGGAAACATTCAGGAAATCCTTTATGGACGGAGACCTTCAACTCCTCAAATAGGCATCATAGAGAATTTCGCAGCGCTGGAAAGAAATCATCAGATTCATGAACATTGTACTGCCGGCAACGAGGGAAACCGCTGCCTGCAATGTGACCTGAGGCTGGACATCCAAAAAGTGAAATATTGGGTGGATCCGCACTACAAGACTGTGAAGGAGGTGACAGAATGATCTGTGATACCCAAAGCACCCTTCTTCCCGAGTGGGATGAGCATTCCACCGAAAGCTGTGTGGTGGACTATTGTAAAACGCTTATGGATATTGCCCGGAAGGAATCCTGCGGGAAATGTGTCCTATGCCGGGAAGGAACCTGGCAGGTTTATGAAATCCTCAGAGGTATCACGGAAGGTAATGCTCAAAGCGGGGATTTTGAACTGATAACAGAGCTCCTTGAACTAATCGGAACCAATGCCGGGTGTGAACTGTCTCAGGAAGCAGCATGGCGGAGTCTTGAGCTGATGAAGAATTCGCTGGAAGAATGGGATCAGCACATACGGCGTAAGCGGTGCACCAGCCTGATCTGCAAAAGCTCCTATACCCTCTATGTGGATCCGGCACTTTGTGATGGCTGTGGTGCATGCACTGTTGTTTGCCAGGCGGGAGCCATTGATGGAAGCGAAGGGCTTATTCATGTTCTTCGCACGGAAAAGTGCAATAAGACATTAGCTTGTCTGAATGCATGCCCTAAAGGGGCGATCAAGAAAGCTGGGCCGGTTAAACCAAAGGTTCCTCAGGAACCTGTTCCAGTTGGCAGCTTGTCGGAAGCCTCCGATGATGGTGAAGATGGTGCTCCAAGAAGACGTAGAAGAAAATCATAAAAAGACTAAGGGGTGTATTTGATGAGTACGCAGAAATTGGAAGTTGATGTAATTGTCATTGGAGGCGGTGCATCCGGCATTACCGCTGCTGTAGCAGCTGCTGAAAAGGGCGCCAGTGTCATCGTTCTGGAAAAGGGAAGCACAACTGGGGGCGCTGCCAACATGGGCATGGGGATCTTCGCCGTAGAATCGAAGTACCAGAAGGCCCAAATGATTGATTTCTCAAAGGAAGATGCGTTCAATCTGCTGATGAACTACACTCATTGGCGCGTGGATGCACGGCTTGTCAGAAAATACATCGAACAGTCCAGCGATACGATTGACTGGATGGAGTCCATGGGTGTTGAATTCCTGGGTGCCTATAAGTACTTCGATAAGTCCACTCAAACATGGCATGTGGTAAAGACGGCCGGAAGCAATGCACCAGCTGAAAGAGCCGCATCCAATATGTTCCGTGCCCTTACGGAACGGGCTGAAGAGCTAGGTGTACAAGTCATGTACCAGACGAAGGCAACCAAAATCATTGTTGAAGACGGCAATGTCACTGGGGTTGAATTGGTTGGCGCGGACGGCGCGAAGCAGGTCGCAGAATGCAATGCCGTGATTGTTGCCACCGGCGGGTTCGGTGATAATCCGAAAATGATTCATGACGAACTGGGTTACGAATGGGGTAAGGATCTTCACTCATTCCGAATCCCGGGCGTTGAAGGGGAAGGCCTCAATATGCTTTGGGAAACAGGGGCTGGCAGAACGGTTCCGACTATGGAGCTGACGTATACGACCCCTGGTGTGACAGATGTATTCAAGACACTCAGCGAAACCATGCGCCAACCGAACCTGATGGTCAATCTGGAGGGTCATCGCTTCATAAATGAAGAAATAATGAACAATACAGTTTACGCAGGCAATGCAATTTCCTTGCAGCGGGAGCGGAAGGCGTTTACCATAATAGATGACAGCATTCTTGACACGTATCGTAAAACAGGCCTTGATTATGTGACATTTCATCACAATATCAAAACCGTCGATAAATGGGATAAGGAACTGGCCAGCTATATGAGCGGCGATGCATCTGAGACCGCAGGCCTGAGCGATCTTCACAGCGAATCTCAAAAGTCGCAGGTTCATATTTTTGAAGCGGATTCCCTGGAAGAACTGTGTGAGAAAACGGGCATTCATCTTGAAAATCTGAAAGAAACCATTGAAGTGTACAATGCATCCTGTACATCCACCGACAGTCTGTTCTTCAAGAAACACAAGTTCATGAAGCCGCTGAACGGCCAAAAATATGTTGCAGCGTGTCATTTCCCGGCAGGTTACGGCAGCTTGGGCGGCGTTAAAACGAATGATAAAATGGAAGTACTCAATACCTCAGGCATCAAAATTCCCGGCCTTTATGCCTGCGGAACGGATGCATGCAACATCTACGGTGACAGCTACTGTTTCTTCATGCCGGGCAACACCATGAGCTTTGCAGTCAACAGCGGCAGAATGGCGGGTTACAACGCAATGGACTATATGGATTCCGATGAATTTGCTTAAGATCGTATAGAAGTCTGGTAATGAATAGAAAACATTCGGAGGAACAGTCATGTTCAAAAATAAGAAATTTGCAGGGTACTCCACGGTTTTAATGGTTTTAGGGACCATGTTCATGTTCTTTTATTCAGGTCTTCAAATTGACCACTTGAATATCCTCACACCCTATCTTGCGCAGACCTATGGATGGGATGATCTCAAGATAACCAATCCCGCCACTGTGGCTTCAACAGTAGGTATTGCCCTGTACCTCATCATCGGGGGAGCCTATGTAAAGTACGGCGTTAAAAAGATTCTGATTCCCTGTATGGCTCTTTTGGCATTAGGAAGTGTCGGTATCGGTATGGCCGGTGAAAACTACAACCTGTATTTCATAAGCCTTTTCATTGTCCGCGCCATGGTTATCCCTCTTCAACTGGGTGGATTCATGTTGGCAGCTAACTGGTTCATCAAGTACCGGGGCCGTGTATTGGGTGTCATCACTGCTGGGAGTCCGCTGTTCTCCATCCTGGGCATAGGAACACTGGCTTCATTCGTAGGAAAATACGGCCTGCAGTCATCCTATATTATGATAGGCGGAATCGTATTCGTACTTATGTTGCTTACGGCTGTGGGTCTTAAGGACACACCTGAAGAAGCAGGGCTGTTCCCTGATGGGGCTGATGCTGCACCCGCGTCTGAATCCAATGATCAGGGTGAACCCATAACGATTAAACAATTGCTTTCAGAATCACGGGCATGGAAACTTATCATTTCATATGGAATACTTCAATTCGTTATCGTATGTATGATGGCCTATATGGCTGTTCGATACATCAGTTTGGGAACTCCTCAGGATGTTCCGAACATGTTCGTGACCAAAGCGCTGAAATGGCTGTCCATCGGTGCGGCTGCAGGGATACCCATGAGTTACGTTCTTGGCTGGATCGATGATAAGGTAGGTTCCATTAAGGCGTCTCTGGTGCTGAACGGTCTGTTCTTCATAGCGGTGATTCCACTGGCGCTTATGCCTGTGGGTGGTGATACCACTCTGATGGCAGTATGGGCATTTGGCGTGGCCTGTATGACTGGTGGTCTTCCAACTATGCATCCATGCATCACTTCATATGTATATGGTCGGAAGCACTATATGGCGGCCAATAAATGGATCATGACGATCCAGGCGATTCCCATGGCATTCGCATTAACCTTCATGGGCATGTTCAATCAGGCAGGAAACCTGACAATGGCATACTATGTCCTGTGCGGTCTGCTGGTGGTCTCATTCGTAACGATCCTGAGCATGTGGTCGATTGAGGATGCGAATGCAATGGACCGTGAATACGGTGCAAAAAAGACTGCATGACCAAATAAGCTGATGAAGTGAACCTTACTTGAACGGATCCCGGGCCTTTACAGTTCTCCACTCGCCGCTTATAGAAGCGGGAGTCTTAGAACTGTTAGGCATCGGATAAAGTGTGCAACGGCACAGCATCAAACGGACAAGCGCTATATGTGCTTGTCCGTTTCTACTTAGAAAGAGGGGGTTCTTATGGCAATGAAATATCCGAATCTAATGGCACCTGTCCGTATCGGGAAACATCTCATAAAAAACCGCATCATTGCTGCACCGGTTACCCTCCATTCCGCTTCTTGCGGTGAGAGTTATCCGACGGAAGCAGCAATGGAATTTTTCGTTCAAAGGGCTCGGGCCGGCGCTGGAATCGTGGTGTGTGCGGGTGTGAAGCTGCTGCCAGTCGTAGACGATGGGGAGCATGCCAGCTGGGATCTTTATACGCATAATTCACTTAACAAATTGGCGGAACTGGCGGAACGCATTCATTTTTACGGCGCCAAAGCATCCATGGAGCTCATCGGCATTTTTGAGGAGGGGTATGTTGCCTCCGATGGGGGCCCCCTTATGGACGGTATCACACCAGGCCGGGAGATTCCGATCAGCGAGATGATCCGTTATAAGGAAGGGTACGTACACAGTGCTGAAACCCTTATGAACTTAGGCTATGACGGCATCCTGCTCCACTTTGGCCATAGCATTCCTATTGCTCAGTTCCTTTCGCCTTTGACCAACAAGCGCACCGACCGGTATGGGGGAAGCTTTGAGAACCGGATGAGCTATCTCGTTGAAATTCTGGAAGCAATCCGGGATCGAGTCGGCAATCGCATGTTTATCGACATCCGCATGTCTGCAGATGAATTCGCGGATGGGGGAATCACACTCGAAGAAGGCATACAAATGGCTGAAGTATTTCAGCGGTATGCCGACATTGTCCAGGCCAGCTGCGGAAGGATTACCCCGGAGCTCATGTGCCGCACCCATCCCTGTGATTTCCTGCCGCCCAATCCCAATGTGCATCTGGCTGAAGCATTTAAGAATTCGGGTAGGATCACTGCGGCTGTTTGCGCCATCGGCGCCATTGGCAGTCTTGAAGATGCCGATGCCCTCATCGCTTCAGGAAAGGCTGATTTTGTTGCCATGTCCAGGGCCTTCATAGCGGATCCTGAGCTGATACCAAAGAGCATGGCAGGAAGGGAAAAGGATGTTGTTCCCTGTATCAAATGCATGCGCTGCCATGACAGTGCCGTATTCGGGCATTTCATACAATGTTCGGTCAACCCGACGATAGGTTTGCAGTCTACACTCCAGTCCATGATTGCAGCTCCGGAAGGTGTGAAGAAGGTAGCCGTAATCGGCGGTGGACCTGCAGGCATGAAGGCGGCCCTGACGGCAGTGCAGCGGGGCCATGAAGTCACCCTCTATGAAAAATCGGACAGTCTGGGCGGAACACTGAAATTTTCAAGTAAAGTAGCCTTCAAGTATTCACTGGCCAAATATAAGAATTACCTGATTGATCAAATTGAAAAATCCTCCGTAGATATCAAGCTGAACACAGGGGTGACGCCGGAAGATATTCAAAGAGAAAATTATGATGCTGTTGTGGCCGCGGTCGGGGCAAAGCCGCTCGTACCACCGATACCGGGAATTGATCAAGCCCTAAAGGCTACTGACACCTATGGTAAAGAATCAACCCTTGGCGACACTGTCATTGTCATCGGCGGCGGGCAGGTGGGGTGTGAAACAGCCCTTCACCTGGCGGGGCTGGGCAAACATGTAACCGTCCTGGAAATGCGCAGGGAACTGGCGCCGGATGCCTCCATCACCCATCGCGGGGATCTTATGGCTGAGATTGCGAAGGAAGCCAATTTCATTTCACTGACAGATGCAAAGTGTACCTCCGTGACCTCAAATGCAGTTGCCTATGAGAAAAACGGGGAGTCGTGTACCCTGTCTGCTGACACAGTGATCCTTGCAGCAGGGATGACGCCTCGAACAGCGGAAGCGGATTGTCTTGCAGGGATATCGGCTGTCTATTGGCCGGTGGGGGACTGCGTCAACGCGCGCACGGCGGAAGCGGCTACTCGGGAAGGTTACTTTGCGGGTGTGAATATTTGAGACTGTCATTGCGAGCGCAGCGCGGCAATCTCTCCCTAGATTATGTATCTTTGGAACAAGGGTATAACAGTATTTTCAAGGGAGAGATTGCCGCGTCGCTGCGCTTCTCGCAATGACAAAAAGTGTTTTGATTAAAATATGACAGTGTATTACAGACAATCCCATTACAGATTTCACTATGCATAAAACGAATTTTACGATGCAGAGTTAAATACCTATTATTAGGGTGTGAGGACCATCAAACACAACTCAGGAGGAACTGTACGTGGGAAGACTCGATAATAAAATCGCCATCATTACAGGCGGGAATTCAGGAATTGGTCGTGCTGCAGCCGAGCTTTTCTGCAAAGAAGGGGCGAAGGTCGTCATTTCATCCAGACGGGAAGCTGCAAATAAGGAAACGGTTGAAGCCATCACTGCGATGGGCGGCGAAATCATGGCTGTACAGGCGGATGTTTCAATTATTGAAGATTGTAAGAAAGTTGTGGAGGAAACCATCAGGAAATATGGACGGATTGATATCCTGGTGAACAATGCTGGGATTGCGGACAGACATATGCCGATCAACCTGTGTACAGAAGAGTGGTATGATACGATTTGCAAGATTGATCAGTATTCGGTCTACTATATGAGCAAATATGTGCTTGAACACATGGAAAAAGCGGAGAAGGGTTCTATTGTCAACATCTCTTCCATTGGCAGCCAAGGGGTCGCCGGCATCTCTTACAGCGCTGCTAAAGCTGCGGTGAATGCCATGACTAAGAATATAGCCCTTCAGTATTCGCCGACGGCTATCCGCTGCAATGCCGTTGGTCCTGGGCCAACGCCAACGCCGCTCAACTCCCCTGAAGCAATGAAAACATTCAACATGGAGTTTGCCGATGCCTGTGCAAAGCATATTGATATCACATTACCGTTTGCGGATGTCAATGACCAGGCTGAAGCCATCCTTTTCTTCGCCAGTGATGCTTCCAAAGCAATAACCGGTCAGATACTCTATGTAGATCACGGAGCCACATTATATTAGACAGCTGCATCCCACTGTAAGCGCATTTTACGAACTACATGAACCGATGACCGTTTTCGCGGTACATAATCCAGGTGGAGGTGTTGATATGGGAACAAACAAAGTGAGCTACAATTTTGGTAAACAGGGTACAGGGGTAATTGCGTACTCTGCCATTCTTCTGTATTTCATGACTGGATTGACCGTGGATGGTTTGAATATCATCGTTCCAGGTTTCGCGGCATTAAAGGGATGGAATCCGGATCAACTGCTGGCAATTGCGACACCGGCTTCTGTCGTGGCACTTATTCTAACATCGTTCTGGGGTGTGGTCGTAATGAAGTTCGGACTCAAATCAGCAACGACTATCGCCTTGTTTGGGGCGGCAATCTCATTGGTGCTGTTTGGACAGAGCGTGAATATTCTAATGTACGGGATCATGGAAACCTTAGCAATCACGTTTATCAACTGTTTTGCGGTTATCTGCGGCTTTTCCATGGTCGCAAACTGGTTTCCTAATAAGAAAGGGATTGTGCTGGGTTTTGCCACCATGGGGATGAATGTGGCTTCTGCAACGATTCCACTGTTTTTAACCGTTTTCAGCAAAGTATTCGATCCCCGCGGGAATATCACTCATGCTTTATATATCTTTGCTGCAATTCTGATTCTGATAGGGGTATTGAATCAGTTATTTGCTAAGATGACCCCTGAGGAGTGCGGGCTTTACCCGGATAATGAAACACCGGTCGGGAAATCAGCAGACAAAGTTGATGAAACCGGCAAAAGCATGAGCTACATGCAGGCGCTCTCTTCCTGGACCATATGGAAGCTGGGTATCGCTTATGGATTTGCTGGAATGGGAGTCGTGGGAATCATGTCCCAACTGATCCCCTATTTGATAGGCAGTCGAGGGTTTTCACTGGATAAGGCGTTGATGACCATGACCACGGCCGCTCTCGTTGGCGTTTTCGGCTCCTATCTGTGGGGGCTGATCGACCAGAAGTGGGGAACGCGTTTTGCTTCTCAGGCCTATGGTATCTGGTATGCTGTTGCCATTGGTTTTCTCATTGCTCCGGGAGGGATGACTACCCTGATGATCGGAATTGTCATGATTGGACTGGGTATCGGCGGTACAGGCAATTTCCCGCCATCCATGACAACGTACTGTTTCGGGCGGAATGACTTTCCCACAGCCTACAGTGTTGTCAATATGATCATGGGTGTTATCCGGTCAGCTGCTTTTGTGGTGCTGGGAGTTGTGGGGGGCATGACGGGAAATACAGAATCAGCGTACGTAATATTTCTGGTCCTTTCAGTTGTGAGCGCCATTGCCATTTCGTTCATAAAGTACAATATGAATGCGGATTCGGAAGAGGCAGCTGCCTGATTGAAGGAGGTTCTGATGAATCAGCTTGATCGCATTGAAGCAAAATTGACACGATTACTGGAAATCGCTGAGGCGTTATTGGCAAAGAGCGGCGGAGAGCTGCAAGGGAGCCTGATTGCGGCTGAAGCGGCGGAGACCTTTCAAATCTTAAATGGAGAGGTCGGAAATCCTGTGATCGACGAAGAGCAGAATATCCAGGAGCTCTTAACAAAGTACCCTGCGTTCAGGGAGGATTTCTTCACACTGGATCCGGAGCTGGCTGGTCTGAAGGGGCCCGCGGGCATGGGGATGCTGAAGGAAGCCACTGTGGGGATGATTGCCAGAAGCCTTCGGATTGATACGGATGGGTTTGTAAGCAAAGTCAATGATATGTTGGTGGGCTACCAGTGAATTAGATAAGCGATTAAAGTGAAAGAGACTGAACGGGTTATGAGGACACGTTCAGTCTCTTTTGTATTGGTTTGAGAGGTGGGCTAGTAATGGGCTAGTTTTGTGCAAATGCCGTGAGGATGCTTTCGCTCCGTGAAATAAAGGCGGCCATATCCCCAAGATCCATGGTCCCCTGACTCATCAGGGCCAGATCGAAGAGGTGGTTCATAACGGTGGAGGACTGGTGCTCGTCGTTTGCATTCAGGACATATCCGATAATGGGGTTGCTCAGATTCACAAGGTAGGTGCTCTTTGACTGCAGCTCCTTCAATCGGCTATCCGTGGACTTGATCATCCCGTAAATCTCAAGCATATCGGCCATGCGGCGGGACTTTTCATCGTTGATGATCAGGGTTGTAATGCTGTCCTGCTCCAGATTGGTGATCTTTAGATCCATCATGCTCATCCGGTCTCCCAGGGCATGGTGGATTTTCTGTGTCAGGGCCTCAATCTTTGGTGCATCTTCTTCCGTCAAAGAGCCATTGAACAGCGATTCGATATTGGAGTCGATGCGAACGAATCCAGTGCCCTGATGAACCAGTTCCTGACGGCGCATGAAGGGCTGATCGATCACATGGTCGAATAAAAGGGCGTTCAGATGGCACTTCTTGAATATGCCGATATAATGGGCTTGTTCCAAGGCGTCGGATGCATAATAAACGGTGTTCGGATGGGTGTTGGCAGGGTCGCCCATATATTCCTTCAGGGTTTTGTAGCTGCCGTTAATATCCTCGAAAATGACCTTCCGGGTCATGACCGAAGCAAAAACCTTATCCTGTAATACCCCGTATTTCACAAAAGCATTCAGGTTGGGCCAGAACTTCTCATAGCGGTCCCGATGGTTTTCAAACAGGTCATGGACAGCGATGGTCACTTCCTGTGACAGGGCCTCATACGTCAGGCTGATGATATCTTTCTGTTCATCCCGGAGGGTGGAGCGGGACACCACCAGAGGCAGATTGTCACACTCGATGATGCCGCACTGGAGGTTTACAAACTTCGGAATCAGTTCGGGGATGTTTTCGCCCACGTAAACCCCGCGATTGTATACCTTGATGGTGCCGTCGAGTTCTTCGGTACCATTTTTCATATCCCGGAAAAACAGGATCCCGCGGACGCCGATATCAAGGCTCTCGAACTTGATCCAGAAGAGGGGATCAGCGACATCGTCGAAGAACGCTTTGTAATAGGCATTCATATCTTCCGAATCGATCTGACTTTCAGGCTGTTTCCAAAGGGGACTCGGCTCATTGACCAGCACAGGGCCGGATTCCGGTGCATCCAGATAAACCTCCGTCTTCAGGAAGATGAAGTACTTCCGGATGATGCCATGGACGGTTTCAGGTTTTTTCAAATAGGGGTGGTCTTCCGACAGATAGAGGATGATATCGGTGCCGGGTTCTTTTCGGGAACCGGCCTTCATCTCGTAGGCCATATCGGAGCCGCAGTCCCAGCGGACAGGGGCCGCATCATCCTTAAAGGATTTTGTTTCAATAGCCACGTGGTCAGCCAGCATGAAAGCGGAGTAGAAGCCGACACCGAAATGACCGATGATGGTGTCCGTTTCATCCTGACTGTGCTGATTGATGAATTCAGCCGCGCCGGAAAAAGCAATCTGATTGATATACTTTTCAACCTCTTCTTCCGTCATGCCAATGCCGTTATCGGATATGACAATCCGATGCCCGACCGTATCCATGGAAACGGTGATCCTGCCCTTGGGGGCTTCTGTTTCGCCGCTGATTGCAGCCCGTTTCTCAATGGCGTCCGAAGCGTTGGAAATCAATTCTCGAAAGACGATGTCCTGCTCCGTGTATAGCCATTTCTTTAAGATGGAGAATATGTTCTTGCTTTCAATTGAGAGAAAGCCATTTTGAGCTGTCATGTGAATGTTCCCGCCTTTCTATTCAGTTAAAGTTGTTATTGCGAGGAGGTGCCAGCCGCGGGCCTTGGGCCTTCGCAATGACAGACTAGGTCACTTTATAATCGAAGGTCTCAATCTCCCTATTCCTTGATACAACTATAACGAAAATCACCACCCATTGAAAGTGAAAACCGGCCATTCAGCCATGCATAAAACGAATTTTACGATGCACGGATGAATGGGTAGTATGGGATTGTAAAGGAACGGTAGCTGAAGGTTTTCAGTGTGAAAGCCCAATCAGAGCTGTCCATTTATCAATCACATCATTTATCTCAGGAGGAAAACAAAATGGCAGGCAGCAACCGAGTAACAAACACGAAATACGTGAATTGGCCCACTTTCGAAGAAATCAAGGAAATGTTCAAAGAGCACTTCATCATGGACAGACGTGAAGACGGTGTCGTTACGGTTCGTATGCATTGCATGGGCGGCCCCCTGATCTGGTCCATGGAGCTTCACGATGCCATCGGCAAAATGTGGCGTTTGCTCGGTACGGATCGTTCAACTGAAATGATCATCTTCACGGGTACAGGCAACATCTGGGTAACCGATTTTGAAGCTGCCAGCTGGGCGCCGGAAGGCGACAATGCAGGTGAAACCCGCTACAACCACATGTTCGTAGACGGTCGCCGCATGATCATCACCATGATCCACGATGTAGAAGTTCCTACTTTGGGTGTTCTCAGCGGTTCGGGCGGCCACACAGAACTGGCGCTCATGTGCGACCTGGCTATTGCGGCTGATGATATCACAGTTCTTGACCCTCACATGCTTCCAGGCACCAACAACGTTCCTGGGGACGGAATCCACAGCTGTTTCTTCGAGCTGATGAACGCCCGTAACGCTGCATGGTACCTGATGACAGGCGATAAGATGCCTGCCAGCGAGCTGGTTCGTCTAGGCCTCGTTTCCGAAGTGGTTCCCCGTGAAAAACTGATGGAGCGCACCTATGAAATCGCAGACATGCTGATGGCTCAGAACCGTGTTGCACGGAGACTGACATCACAGCTGATCAGAAGAAATTGGAAGAAACGAATTTCAGACGACCTTGATATGGCATTCGGTACAGAAATGTTCGGCATGTTCTGTGCAAATGAGCTTCACTCCGAACTCGGATCCATGATCAAATATCTGGATCTTGAAGGCAAAATCGATCCGCCTCTGGTCGGCAAAATCCGATAGGCTTTTGAATCTGTTGATTGCCGCGCTGCGCTCGCAATGACAAGCTGCTAAAAATTGATTAATACGCTTGAATATATGTGGAGGAGCTTACTTCTCCACATATATTTCTATAAAGAGATATGTGATGAGGAGAAGGATATGAAGAAGATACTCACCATCAATTGCGGTTCAACCTCCACAAAGGTTGCTTATTTTGAAGACGATAGAATGATCAGCAAAGTGTCCCTCGACGTTACCGCCGAGCAGCTGAAACAAATGCCAAAGGCCCAGCAGCAGCTGGACCTGAGAACGAACCAGGTGAAAGACTTTCTGAAGGAAAACAATCTGGATCCGAAGGACTTTGATATTGTCGTTTCCCGGGGGGGCACCATCCACTCCGTTCCAAAGGACGGGGCATATGAGGTCAATGAACTGATGGTTGCCACGGAGAAATACGCTCCTGCGGCACAGCACGCTTCATCTTTATCCTGTCTGATCGGAGACCAGCTGGTGAAGGGTATGAACATTCCTGTGATCATCTACGATCCCACCTGTGTGGACTCGGCAGATCCAATCGCCAAGATTACTGGAATCCCTGAAATCTCCAACAAGCCAATTGCTCACCTCCTCAATACAAAAATGGCGGGGATCACCTACGCAGAGTCAGTGGGCAAGAAATACAAGGATCTGAACCTGATCATCGTCCAGCTGGGCGGCGGCATCACCCTAGGGTTCCATGACCATGGGCGGATTGCCGATTGGGTATACGACGACGAAGGCGCCATGTCACCGCAGCGTGCAGGGGCCATTCCAACCCGTTATATGGTGGATCTGTGTTACGGCAGCAGTAAGAGTTTCCAGGAAATGAAAATGTATCTGGCAGGCAACACCGGCCTTGCGGCGTACTTCGGAACACAGGATGTACGGGATGTTGAGAAAATGATTGAAGCAGGTGATGAAAAGGCGGAACTGGTGCTGAGAGCAATGGCCTATGGCGTGGCAAAGAGCATCGGACAGCTGGCAGTCATTCGTTCAGGTGCCGTTGACCAGATTGTCATCACTGGGGGCATCGCTTATTCCAAGCGCATCACGGATTGGATTACGGAGAAGGTTTCATTCATTGCTCCGGTCTCCGTAATCCCGGGGGAGAAGGAAATGGAAGCCCTTGCAGCCGGTGGTCTTCGGGTTCTGAACGGCGAAGAAAAGGTGCAGGCCTTCAATTTCTATCCGCCGGGATACAGCTCCATCGAGGAAATCATTGCGAGGCCCAATGCCTTGGCATAGTCGCTGTTAACATTGAATTTTAACGCTGAAGACACCGAACACGCTGAGAAATCTGACTCATTTTTCAACATACCTTTTCAGCGTTTTCAGAGTGTTCAGCGTTAAAAACCACTTATTCAGGTAGAATAGACACGTCATTATAGGAACAATAAGGAGGTCTCCAAATGGGACTGGATAATAAGGTAATAATCACCGCTGCACTGACCGGGGCAATGACGCCCAAAGATATGAATCCCAATATCCCCCTGACACCTGCAGAAATTGCAGAAGACGCTTATCAGTGCTGGCTGGCCGGTGCCGCAGTGGTGCATCTGCATATGAGAGACGATAAAGGGCTCGGCACCATGGATAAGGAGAAGTTCAAGAAGACCATTGAGCTGATCAAGGCAAAAAAAGACTGCGATGTGGTCATCAACTGCACCACCTCCGGTGACAGCCGCGCAACCTACGAAGACCGAATGGCCCATCTTCCATATGTGAATCCGGAAATGGCCTCCTTCGACGCGGGTTCCTTCAACTGGATGCCCTTCGGAATCTTTGATAACTCCCCGCAATTCCTGGAGCCATTGGGTCTTGCCATGAAGGAACACAAAATCAAGCCGGAATTTGAAATCTTTGATTCGGGCTTCATGGAAGTTGTTAAATACTATGCAAAAAAGGGCGTGCTGGAAGCCCCTTACCACTATCAGTTCGTGCTTGGGGTAATGGGCGGCATGGAAGCGTCCGTCAAAAACCTGCAGTTCCTTCACGAAATGCTCCCTGCAAATTCAACATGGTCCGCCTTTGGCCTCGGAAAGAACCATTTGCCCATCATGTACACAACACTGGCACTGGGCGGCCATATCCGAGTAGGTCTGGAAGACAACGTGTTCTTCAGCAAGGGGGTCCTTGCAACGAATGTGAGTTTGGTAGAACGGGCTGTACGGGTTGTCCGCGAATTCGGCAAAGAAGCGGCAACACCTGCTGAAGCCAGACAAATCCTGAGTATTTAAAGAGGGGCGTTCAAGATGTATAAAGACTACGAAGCACTTAAAGCAGCGCGGCTTGATCCAAATGCAGCTAAAAAGCGGATTGTTGTAGCGGGTTCCGTAGATGAACATGCTTTGGAAGCGGTGTTTTTGGCACAAAAAAAGGGCTATGTGACTCCTGTTCTCGTCGGAGATAAGGATCAGACCCTGGAAATGATACAGAAACTGGGTTTTGAAAACGAGGCTTATGAAATCGTCCACTGCGAATCCGGCACTAACCCGTCAGAGATTGCGGTGCAGCTGATCCGTAAAGGACGGGGGGATTTTATCCTGAAGGGGAAGCTTGAAACCAGGGATTTGCTGAAACCGATTTTGAATAAGGAAACCGGCTTGAATGATAACGGCTTTGTCACACATTTCGGTCTCATGCAGATCAAGGGCTATCATAAGCTCCTGGCTCTCAGTGACTGTGCAGTGATTCCATATCCCACTTTGGATGACAAGGTGAAAATCGTGAGCGCAGGGATGGCGGCTCTGCGAAGGCTGGGCTATGAAACCCCCATCGTCGGCGCTTTATGTGCGGTTGAAACCGTCAATCCCAAAATGCCGGAAACCGTTGAAGCTGCAGAACTTCAAGCTATGGCTGAAAAGGGGGCCTTTGGACAGGGAGCCGTTGTCGGGCCCATCTCATATGATCTTGCAACCAGAAAGGAATCCGCTGAGATCAAAGGATATACCTCCCCCTACGCGGGAGAGGTGGATATGCTGCTGGTGCCCCAGATGGTAACAGGCAATGTGATGAGCAAGATTTGGAATGCCGACGCAGACAATATCCTGGCAGGCTGCCTGATCGGAGCTAATGTGCCAATTGCGTTGACATCACGCAGTGCCAGCATGAAGGAAAAGCTCTATTCTATCCTGCTGTGCAGTCTGCTGAGCGGCGGTGCGGAAGCTTAAGAGCACTTTTTGTCATTGCGAGAAGCGCAGCGACGCGGCAATCTCTCCCTTGGGCTCATTTGTAGAGTGTTGTCAAAAAAATGCATGAATTCAGGGAGAGATTGCCGCGCTACGCTCGCAATGACAAGACTAACTTTGAGAGTGTGCCAGGATATTCACAGTCTCGATAAAGCCCGCAACAAGCTTTGAAGAATTGTCTTTCTTGTAAAGCATGATTATCTTACCTTTAGCGGAAAAATCGCTTAATGGAAAATAAGTGATCTGTTCGTCATCCGTCTTGGTCCGGGTGATCGAGGTGGGAACAATGCTATAACCCAACCCCAACGAAACTTGAAGCATCACCGAATCCGTGGTATTCACATGAAGGATGTTCTTAATCTTGGCACCTGTTAGGTTTTGCAGTTCAACCATCACAAACTTGATGAACGGTGGCTCGATATAGCCGGGAAGGATCAAGGGGAGCGTTCGAACCACATCAGCGACGGCTTCCTTCGATGGCTCTCCGACAATCTGGGATGAAACTACCAGGGAAAAGTCATCGGTTCCGATTGGGATGCTGGCAATTTTCTCATTTTCCTGACTGGCGAATTCATATGTGAAGCCGACATCATAGATGTCATAGAGGATTGCGCTGGTAATTTCATCGAAATTATATGATTCAACGACAAACTGCGTATCCGGATGTTCCTGTTTAAACAGGTTAAGGGATTGAGGAAGAACCGGTGTCAGGTTTCCCGGTGATACGATCCGTAAAACACCTGATTCGCCTCTGCCGGCCGACTGGGTCTTGTCGATAACGACTTCCAAGTGGTGGATCAGCAGGTCGCATTCCTTACTGAATACCTGGCCGGTGGGTGTCAATTCCAACTGCTTGTTGTTTCGGATAAAAAGAGTAACTCCCAGTTCCTTTTCCAGTGCCATCATTTGACGGCTCAGTGTGGACTGGCTGATATAAAAATGGCTGGCGGCTTTGGTTACATTCTTGTACTTGGCAATGTATTGAAAATAACGCAGTGTTTCGATATCCATGATGAACATCCTTCCTGAGTAGTAATTCAGTCATTTCAATTTTATCATAGATATTTAACCAAACCTATTGCAAAGACTATTAATGAAAGATATCACATCAAAAACGACAAAATAATTGAAGGAGGATGGAATCATGGAAAAATGCGTAATCGTAGCCTATGGTCGGTCTGCCATTGCCAAAGCCAATAAAGGCGCCCTGGCAAGACAGAATCCGGTTGATTTCGGCGCAGAGGTCTTAAAAGGCGTTTTGAATAGAGTTCCCCAATTGAATCCCATTGATATCGACGATGTGATTGTCGGTTGCGCAATCCCTGAGGGACAGATGGGGCTCAATCCCGCAAGAAATATCGTTCTTCGCGCGGGACTTCCCGATGAAGTGTCTGCACAAACGGTGAACCGGTTCTGTTCATCCGGACTTCAGAGCATCGCCATGGGGGCTTCCATGATCATGGCAGGAATGCAGGATATTGTTGTTGCAGGGGGCGTGGAGTCCATGACAAGTCCGGTTATATCCGCTTCACCTGAGCATTTGAACTCCTGGCTGCTAGACAACACCGAGGCATACATTCCCATGGGCATCACAGCCGAGAATGTAGCCGAGCTTTATCAGGTAACCCGTGAACGGATGGAGCAGATGGCAGTTGAAAGCCATGCAAAGGCCGCCGATGCCGTCGAAAACGGCATCTTCGACAAAGAGATCATTCCTGTCACGGGGCATGATCCGGATGGGGTTGAAGTTTCATTTGAACGGGATGAATGTTATCGCAGGGGCACTAGCCTGGAAAAACTGGCCACACTGAAGCCCTGCTTCAAACCCGATGGCCTCGTAACAGCGGCAACTTCCTCCCAAAGAAGTGACGGTGCCAGCTTTGTCGTACTGATGTCCGAGTCGAAGGCCAATGAACTGGGCATCCGGCCTATCGCCCGTTTCATCTCTTATGCTGTTGCGGGACTGGACCCTGCCTATATGGGAATGGGTCCAGTCCATGCCATCAAGAAAGTCATGGACAAAGCGGGTCTTTCCATCGATCAGATGGACGTCGTCGAAATCAATGAAGCCTTTGCCTCGCAAGCCCTTGTGTCCATCGATGCACTGGGATTGGACCTGAGCAAAGTGAATCCAAGGGGTGGTGCGCTTGCCCTAGGCCATCCCTTGGGGGCTACAGGCGCAGTTCTGGCCTGTAAGGCAATGAATTATCTGGAATCCACCGGTGGCAGGTATGGTCTGGTGACCATGTGCATCGGTGGGGGAATGGGTGCTGCCGGGATTATAGAGATGTGTTTGTAAAAGTTATCAGGCTGTTACTAAAAAAGATTGAGATGCCCTCGTTTGGGTGTCTCAATCTTTTTTTGATGATTAGTAATCACCCAGATACAAATAATTTTGGATTTTATGGGTATAAATCAAGTGTTCTAAACCGGAGGAGCAGCCGTAGTGGCTGTCTCAATGAGCCCAATCCTCATGTGCATTTACTCAGAAGGAGTACAGGTATGCAGCAACAGACCATTAGAGCCCGCCATGAAACGCAAGTTCATAGGGATTTGAAGTCCATACATTCACCACTGTGCTACTTTATGGACGACAATTCCCGGGGGTTCGGCCTCTCCCTGGGACTGGCCCGGGGGCTTCAGGTAAGGGTAGGCTCCCAGAGCCTGACACAGGAGGGTATGGGTATTGGAACTGCAGCGGTGAAAAGAAAGGGTTTGATGTATTTTTGCCGAGAAGTCTTTCATGAACCGGGAGAATGCAACAGCGTTTTTTCGGTGGATACGGTGCTCTTTGCATCTATGGGGCCGGTGTTTTTTAAGGGATTGACCAGGTTTTGGAATAGCATCACAGGAACATTCCAACGGCTCCCAACGGCTCAGCGGTTACTACTTATGTGTGCAGGTGCAATTCGCAGGCTGTTCTGTGTGAAGAATCATTTTGAAAGCGTATCCCCCAAAGGGGTAATCCTCTTTGATTACAGGGTGCACGACTCCGGTGTGGATGTCCGCTGTGTCATTCGTGATATTGAAGTAGGGAGCACCGTTTGTCTTATGAATGAACTGGGGGCAGATTGGTTTGGAAAAGGGTGGCGTGAGGGGCGGGTTACTGATCCTCCGCCTTCCTGGCAAGCACTGACGGATCAGAAATCCATTCCAGCCCTCTATTCGGAAAACCTGAAGTTGTTATTCTCCATCAGGGATATTGCTGTGACAGGAAGCAGCTCCTGGAAGCTGTTTTGGGGCCGGGAGAAAAGTGATAGTCTGTGTTGGGCCGGATATACTATCGAGGTCATTACTGAAACCCCAAGTGTTCAGGAAATCATATGCACCTATACCATATGTCTGACAAGTCAATCTGATGAGGCTGCAATCCAATGAATAAATGTGTCGTACTGATTTATCCCTATTTTTATGAAAACGATCCGGTGGAAAAGCTGTTCCAACCCCTCGGCATCAGCTATCTGGGGAGTCAGCTGCGAGAGCTATCAGTTCCGGTCACGCTGGTTGATTGTACGTTTGAGACCTTTGATAACGTTGTGGACCATGTCGTATCCCTTAATCCTGGGATTATCGGGATATCAATCATGATATCCACTAGCCGCAGTGGTTTTAACCTGGCTAAAGCCCTCCGGGAAAGGCTTCCTGAGACGCTTTTCATGACCGGAGGCCCCCTGCCGACAGTGTACCCGGAACACTTTTTCCCAGAGTTCCAGGTGGTTTTCAGGGGGGAAGGAGACGGCATATTCCCTCAGTTCTGTCTTGAGTGGTTCAACGAAGAGGATAAGGGCCAATTTATCAAAAACCTGAATCCCCAGGATTACCCAGGGATCATGATGGAGAGGGAAGGCGCATTCGTTGCCAGTCAACCGATTCATCACCCTGCGACTTTACTCAGCTCGTTGCCGCCGCCGGAGCGTTCGGGGATTGATCACCGGAAATATCAGTCGTTCTGGATGGATTCTGAAGGGATTCGCCCTACAACCATTATGATCACACGGGGCTGTCCGTTCGCATGCGATTTTTGCTCCAAGCCCGTTTGGGGCAGTGTTTTCCGTCTGCCGGATTTGGAAGGCGTATTCCTGGAAATCCAGGAGATTCAGTCGTTGGGGTATGATCAGCTATGGATTGCCGATGATTCCTTCACTTTGGATATTGAATTTCTTGAAGAATTCTGTAGGGAGAAGATCCGGAGGGGCATTGATATCTCATGGTCCTGCCTTTCAAGGACTACAGGAATAAACTGCAAAACAGTTGCTTTGATGAAACAGGCCGGGTGTGTGAAGGTCTATTTCGGTCTTGAGAGCGGCAGTGATGATGTTCTCAGGCTGATGAATAAGAACACCACTGTTCAAAATGGAATTGATGCTGTGGCACTGTTTGCGAGTGAGGGGATCAAGACATCAGGCTTCTTCATCGTAGGGTATCCAGGAGAAACTGTGGAGACGATACAAGCTACGTTAAGGCATTCGTTAAACCTGCACCTGGATGAGGTTTTTTTCAACGTACCTTTCCCCTTGCCAGGATCGGCATTGTTTGAAAGAGTGGTTGGGCTGGATTTAAAGGCAGACTGGGAAAAGTCCAGCGACATCCGTTTTGTCTATGCGTCAGAATTTGATGAAAAATGGCTCAGGAAGGAAATCGATCGCACAATGGAAATATTCAGGAGGACTACAGACGGGACATCTACTCCAGAAATTTAATCACCTTTTTAAATGCCGTCGAAATCGCAAGCTCTGCGATTTCTTCTTTTTTGAGCCATTTTGATTCAACATTCGGTTCAGTGTACTTAGCCCCACTGTCGTTAACTGCGGAGCCGACGTTTATATGGTAAACGGTGATGTTCCATGTCTTGTGTGAAAACACATGCTTTGCGGTTCCTAATGGTTCTATTTGCTCAATCGGATAGCCGTATCTCTCTATTACTGTTTTCAGCAGATTGTTTCGGGCATCCTCGGCAGTATCCCCTTCGCTGAGCGGAAAGCCCCAAAGACCTGAAAGCAAGCCTTCTGAATTCCGAACAAGCAGATAGCATCCGCTTCGATGGAGAATGCCTGCCGCCACATGAAGTGTCGGAGACGGTGATTTCTTCTTTTTAACCGGCAGCTGCCCCTGGAGGTTCCAGGCCATGGCTATGCACTCGTCGGAAAGGGGGCACAGGCCGCATTTAGGGTTCTGGGGTGTACAGATGAGGGCACCCAGCTCCATCAATCCCTGATTGAAGTCGCCGGCATTGTCAGGGATGAGCGCCTGCACCATCCTTTCGATGTTCTTCCGGGTACTTAGGGCTGCGATGTCATCCTGAAGACCATAAAGCCTTGAAATTACACGCATGACATTGCCATCCACAGCGGGAATCTTAAGGTCGTAGGCAATGCTGAGAACCGCTCCTGCGGTATATGGACCGATGCCTGGCAACAAGAGGGCCGAAGTGATATCGGTGGGGAAAATGCCGTCGTGCTGCTCAATCAGTACCCGGGCGCACCTGAGCAGATTGCGAGCCCTGGAATAGTAACCTAAGCCCTCCCAGAATTTGAACACCGTATCCTCGTCGGCTTCAGCCAAGGCCTGGACATTGGGGAAGGCCTTAAGAAAACGGGCATAATAAGGAAGAACAGTGTCCACCTGTGTTTGCTGCAGCATGATCTCGGAAACCCATATCCGATAAGGGTCCTTGTTTTCCCGAAAGGGCAGGATTCGCTGGTGGGTCGTAAACCAGGCGGTCAGTTTCTCCGGAATCGGCATGATTTCTCCTTTTGGAATGGAATTAAGCGTGTTGTACTTTTATTTTTTGCTGATGAGATGGTTCACATTAGCATAAACTGTTATGTTGTGGCAAGAGAAAGATTCATCAATGAGAAAGGGCCGTGCCATCAGATTTCAACCAATGGCACGGCCTTCTTATTTGTATTGATGCTCCAGCTAATCAAACGGACCGCTGTTAATAATTCTTATCTGCGTAACCGATCCATCCTCCCTCTTTTACAAGGGTTTTATCAAAGCCGCCGACTTTAAAGTCGATTGATTCCGTTTTATCGCCGGAGGTGACAATGATCCTGTCGTTGTCCACATCAATGGAGATGGATGTGTCTTTACTTCCATAGTTGGCAAACAGGCTGTCAATCTTATCCTTAGGCAGTTCGATGGCGAACATGCCGCAGTTATACATATTCTGTCTGAAAATCCGTGCAAAGCTCTCTGCAATGACCACGTTGATCCCATTAACTTCCAGAGCCCAGGGCGCGTGTTCTCGTGAGGATCCGCAGCCGAAATTTGCCCGTGTTACGACCACTGCCTTGCCGCTCAGGTCTTCTTTGTTAAAAGAGGCTAGGGTCAAGTCCTCAAGCAAATACGGCTTCAAGGCTTCTTTTGTGATTTCTGTCAGATATTTTGCAGGGATGATCTCATCGGTGTTGATATCATTTCGGTCCAGGAACAGGACTTTTCCGCTGAATGTCTTCATGTTCTTCCTCCGCATACTACACATTATACAATTCTGAATTAGTGATTTTTCCTTCAATGGCCGATGCGGCTGCAGTGGCAGGACTCATGAGGTGCACGGTTCCGCCCTTGCCCATGCGGCCGTTAAAGTTCCGGTTTGTTGTCGAGCCGCAGACTTCACCGCTGGCAAGAACCCCATTGCTCATACCCAGACAGGCTCCGCAGGTCGGATTGGTTACGCAAAAACCAGCCTCCTGGAATA
Source organism: uncultured Peptostreptococcaceae bacterium (assembly GCA_964511875.1). GTDB lineage: Bacteria > Bacillota > Clostridia > Peptostreptococcales > Acidaminobacteraceae > CAZEHS01. Next base: position 43,033 of record CAZEHS010000005.1, on the reverse strand, counting down.
TTTCAATTAAGCCCTCTTTCAACGCCATCGTGTAGGTTGCCGGTGTTGCCGGGCTTACAATCGCACGAACGTCATCATTGATTTTTTTGCCCTTCAAAATCCCTGCAGCCACTCGAAGATCCTCAATCCGGCCATTGGTACAGCTGCCGATATAGATCTGATCAACCTTCGTGGCTGTCATTTCAGCTACGGTTTTTACCTGGTCCGGCTTGTAGCCGAAGGTGACCATGGGCTCAAGATCCGTCACATCGTATTCATAAACCCTTTCATAAGCAGCGTCTGCATCGGAAGTCCATTGGGTGTAAGCCTTCAGCGCTTCATCCTTGGTGCTGAATTCATCCTGTATGAATTCCCACAGGTAATCTACCGTTGTCATATCGGGATAGCATACACCGCAGGTGCCGCCGGCTTCGATGGCCATATTGCACAGTGTCATCCGTGATTCCATGGACATTGCATCCACTGCAGAACCGGTAAATTCAATTACCATGTTGGTTGCACCATTGACGGTAAGTTCTTTGATAATGAAAAGAATCAGGTCTTTAGCATATACACCAGGGCGTAATGTGCCATTCAGAACAAATTTTATGGTTTTGGGGGAGTGGAATGCACAGACGCCCTTCAGTATGCCCACTTCCAGGTCAGTAGTGCCGATGCCGGCCGCGAAGGCTCCAAAAGCGCCGTGGGTACAGGTGTGGGAATCGCCCATGATCACAGTGTATCCAGGCCGTACAAATCCTTTTTCAGGGAAGATGGCGTGGCAGACACCATTTCTTCCGATATCAAAAAAATCCTTAATATCGTGCCGTTTCGCCCAGTCGCGGAGAATTTTGCCCTGCTCTGCTGTTTTTGAATCCTTAGCGGGGGTCACATGGTCAATGACCGCCTTGATTTTTGTAGGATCGAATACCTTGTCCATCCCTCTGGCCATCAGATCGGTAATGGCTATCGGCGTGGTGATTTCGTGACAGAAGACCCTGTCCAGTTTCAATACATGGGTATCCGGAAACGGCGTATTCACTCTGTGCGCGTCAAATATCTTCTCTGTAATTGTTCTGCCCATTTTTTCTCTCCTTTATGACTTTCAGATCAATTGTTTGCATAAGAAATATTTTCGTAGATAGTTCCAACATCATTATATAATCAATTATAATATAACTAAAATACCTTATAATTATGTTTATCATATCTGGAGGTTATGGCATGGCTATTGATATGGAACTCTATCGCGTTTTTTATACAGTGGCCAGCTGCAAAAACATCTCAAAGGCTGCTGAAATTCTGTTTATCAGCCAGCCGGCAATAAGCAAGTCGATTAAAAAGCTTGAGAACCTGCTTGGGGTTACACTCTTCACCAGGAATTCCAGAGGTGTGAGACTGACCAGCGAAGGAAGTGTATTTTTTCAACATGTTCAAAATGCCATGACTGAGTTATCCCTCGGGAAAAACATACTTGATAAAATGAAAGCCAACGAGTTCGGCATCATCAAAATGAGCGTCAGTACAACCTTGTGCAAGCATCTGCTGATTCCTCACTTGAAAACCTACATTCAATTGAATCCTCACATTAAAATTCAAATACTGAACAGATCAACATTCGAAACACTGAAACTGATCGACGAGGGTGTCATAGATCTTGGTCTTGTCAGTCAGCCCTTTGAGACTGAGCAATATCATTTTGTCAGACTGACAGATATCCATGATGTTTTCGTGGCCTGTGATCAGTATATGAAATCTTTTGATGTGAACGCTAACAGCATTTTTTCGCCGCCCCATTCCATTATGCTGATGGAAGAGGATAATGTCAGTCGGAAATACATCGACCGCTATATGCTGCTGAACAATATTTCCGTGAAGCCGGAAATCGAAACCGGCAATATGGATATACTGATTGAATTTGCTAAATTGGGCCTTGGAATCACTGTGCTGATCAAAGAATTCATTACACAGGAGCTGGAATGCGGGGATCTTATAGAAATACCTGTTACGCCACCCATCCCTGCAAGATCAGCAGGGATTGTATTTAAAAAGAATCTGCCCCTGTCCTTAGCCTCAAAGACATTTATGAACCATCTTCTCGTTAATCTCGGATCTGACAGAGCACAAAATCCACTTTTTTGACATCGGATATTCCAGCCCTCGGATACGTCTCATCAAAGACCCGGATGATTTGCTTTCCGGAGGGTGATTTTACGTAATCCCGATACCAGTTATGAATCTGGGTATAGAGGAGTATCGTATCTTCAAATCTGTTCCTGCTGTTTTGCTGAGGCTTTTTCAGCGTCAGGTTATCCAGAACGAACTCGTCCCAGATGGGCATGTCTGGACTGATCGTCGCCACCAGCTTGCTTGAAAAAGAAGCTTCAATCCGGTCGAGCTCGGTGTGCAGGTGTTTCAATGTCTTTTCAAAGGTTGTTCCGTGCTTCTTATGCTTTTCCATGAATTGATAGTAGGTCTCATAGAACTTTTCATCCCGTTGACGAACCCGGTAAAAGCCATTGAACAGCATCTGAAAATCAGAATCTGTAGAAACGTCCACCCTGCGGAAACGGTCCATGATCGTTTGATATTTTATAAGTCCCGGCTCTATTTTATGAATGATATGCTCTGCTTTCTTAATCATGTGTTTGCTCCCTAAGTATGATTATTTCATGTGTATTGGTATCTAGTGTACCATGTAGGGGAGAATCTCACCATGTTTTGAACCTGCCACTAAAAAGGAATGCCGTTATCATGATTTCATGATAACGGCATTCCTTTCCTCAATCAGCTTATTTTTTCTTGCCGCCATTGCTGTTGGCTTTGCCATGAGATTTCGTGCTGCTCTTACTGCTTGCATCAGTTGCTCTTACAGCTGTTGTAACGGGAGTCTCAACCGCAGCCGCGGCTTCTGTCACTTCCGGTACGTCGGATACCGGGGTCTCGTCAGGAAGATTTGCCGCTTTGCGGTTGCTCTTGATGGCTGCCATGATATCCTTGACTGAGACACCGGTCCAGTCAGCGATAACAAAAGGGGATACGGTGGTTATGGCAGGGTCGGACAGCGCAAGGGTCTCGGTTGATAAGGATAATTTTTGAATCAGTTTCAGCTTGCCAGGGGTGATGCCTAAGGTCTTTGCCTGAGCAATGCGCTCCAGGGCTGCGTTCTGGTCGGTCACGACCACCGGAATCTCCAGGTCGCCCGTCTGTACAGGCTCATTGACTGGTACCGTCGCATCCTCTGCATAGACCATCACAGAAACCCCAATCAGACTGAAAACCGCCGTAATCATCAAAATCATCAATGCCTTTTTCATCTTCATTCCTCCTTGTGATTGGACCGTAGGATCCCACCGCCGGCTTGGAGGATACGGAATAAAAAAACTCTTCCGCCTAATGCGAAAGAGTCACAGCCCGTAAGCACTCTTCGGCAACTGGCTGCCATCTCTTGCGAGGAAGGCCCTATAGTTTTGCGTCCCTGCCTTTCGACAGGTTTGCCTTTATCGGGGGATGATCCGGTACTGATATGTATTTCAACCTGATTATCTCACATGGTGATTAACCGGGCAAGGGACCTTAGTCCCGAAATTCCGGGTCCGAGTCCCGATTTAATTGATATCATATCTTGAGTTTAAAAACAACTCACGCTATAGTGTAGATATGCAATATATCGCATATCGCACTTGAGTTTTCGCAAAAGGAGCAACCGCTATGAAAAATGAAATCAAAATCGTCACAAGAACTTACAAAGCTGAGCAGTCTAAGGGTTTTAAATACTTTAATATCGCCAAGGCAAAAGAAGTGCTGCGATTTCACAAGAGCTTTCCCGAATACCAGGAAACGCCCCTGGCCGTTCTTGATGGGCTTGCGAAAACATTGGGACTTAAAAGCATTTATGTGAAGGACGAATCCTATCGTTTTGGATTGAACGCTTTCAAGGTACTTGGGGGTTCATATGCCATTGGCCAGGTAATTGCAGCGCGCATCGGCCTTCCTCAGGACCAGATTGATTACCCAACCCTTACCGATGAAAAAACCAAGAGCAAACTTGGGGTGAATACATTTGTGACGGCCACGGATGGCAATCATGGCCGGGGTATTGCGTGGACTGCTTCGGCTCTGGGACAGAAATCCGTTGTCTATATGCCAAAGGGCTCCAGTACTGAAAGGCTGGAAAACATCAGGCAGGCTGGTGCTGAGGCAGAAATCACCGATATGAACTATGATGATGCGGTCCGTTTAGCCCAGAAAATGGCCGATGAAAACGGCTGGATTTTTGTTCAGGACACGGCCTATGAAGGCTACGAGGAGATTCCAGCCTGGATTATGGAGGGCTATATGACCATGGCCTATGAAGCACAACTGCAATTGGAAAGTAGTGGCGAAGATAAGCCCACCCATATCTTCCTGCAGGCAGGGGTCGGATCCATGGCGGCGGCAGTGGCTGGATTCTTCGCTCAAAATTCCGGCGATCAGCGCCCTAGGATTGTGATTGTGGAGCCGAATAAAGCGGATTGCCTGTTCAGAACGGCTCAGGCGGATGATGGAACTCTTCACTTTGTGACTGGAGATATGGATACCATCATGGCGGGTCTTGCCTGTGGTGAACCCAGTACAATTGCCTGGGATGTTTTAAACACATATGCGGATGCCTTCATTTCCTGCCCGGATCCAATCTCTGCAAAGGGAATGAGGATTCTCGGGAATCCCGCGGATTCGGATCCGAAAGTGGTTTCGGGTGAAAGCGGTTCTGTGGGTGTGGGCATTGTGGCAGAACTGATGACCAATCCGGAGTTATCTCAGGTAAAGGAACAGCTGAAGCTTGATAGAAACTCACGGGTGCTCTTCTTCAGCACGGAAGGGGACACGGACAAAGCCGGTTATCGTTCCGTGGTATGGGATGGGAAATACCCATCGTTTTAATGACGACTGCACAAATCATTTGAAGAAAGGAGCCGATCATATGCCCGTTCCCAATAAAACAGAAGCGATAAATCGGTTGTCAGCAAAAGAGAGGATCTATCAGACCCTGCGAGACTGGATCATCGAAGGTGTCTTAACCCCCAATGAAAAGCTGATGGATGCTGAACTGTGTGAGTATTTTTCAGTAAGCCGCACACCGGTCAGGGAAGCGTTTCAATTGCTGGAAGCGCAGAGATTGGTGGAGATACAGCCAGGCAAGGCAACGATTGTGACAGCTGTGGAATTGAAGAACCTGCGGGAATGGTACATGCCCCTGGCTTATATTCAGGGTCTGGCAGCTGAGCTGGCCTGCAACCGTGTCACGGATAGACAAATCAAGGAACTGGAAAGACTGAATGATATATTTGCAGATGCCATACATGCAGGAAACATCAAATCCATACTTGAGGCTGACGGGACCTTTCATAGAAAGATTCTGGAGATGGCTAAGAATCAATACCTGACAGATTTTTCTGAAACACTGTTCCTTCATATCCAGCGAATCGAGCATGCATATTTCCGCTGGTCCAGTGAATCAGACCAATCGGTTGAGACCCATAAAGCCCTGATAGAGGCCATCAAGAGTCAGGATTCCCAAGCAGCTGGAGAGTGTATGAAAAGCAACTGGCTTCAAACAATGGCTTTGTATGAGAAAAAGTTATTTGCAGGAAGTAGACAGCCATGAAATCGACTTAATGCAAGGCAAATTGGACTGGAGGAGGAAGCAAAGATGAGGTGTTATTATGACAAATAAATCGGTTTATTTCTTTTGCATGGATCATACAAAAGATGAGGTAGCACCACGGGTTTTTGAAGCATCCCGGCAGTTGCTGGATTTAAGGGAATCCGATATGATTGTAGACGGATATCCCGTGCTGGTTCATACACCTGAGAACGGGAGCATGCTCTATTATGTTAGAACGGAAACAGTCATTTGCATGGCATACCATCAGTACCTGCCGATTATCAACAATCTTTTCGGAGACTGTGACCTGGCTGTAATGGTGAACTGGCATGGGGGTGCCAATGCACCTGACAAGGTATTGTGTATCCATACCGTAGGGGATGTGCAGAGCGGAACCTTCGGGGCCAGTTCTCCGGCGCTTTCCACAAATCTAGCCAGGCTGCTTGAAAAAAATCGCATCGAAATGAGCCTTGATGAGTTTTCCGTTACGTCAGAGGCGACTCATTGGTCGGGAATAGTCTACGGTGGAATGGCCAGCTGGATTCATGACACTTCAGTTCCATTCATTGACATTGAAATAGGAAGTACATTTGAAAGTTATGCAAATCCAACTGCGTCTCTGGTGATTGCAAAGGCGCTTGCAGGAATCTATGATGAGGTTCGTGAATACCCGGTTGTACTTTACTGCGGAGGGATGCACTTTGAGGAAACCATTACCCGAGGAATCTTGAATCCTAGCCATCCCGTTGCATTGACGCATATCCTGCCTAGTCGTTGGATTGAGAATGACCAGTATTCGGGTGAATCCGGTCAATTAATCCTAAGACAATGCATTAATTCAATCAAAGGCGGAATCAGTGGATTTGTTGTTCATGAAAAGCTTGGTCGGGGTCAAAGGGAAATGATCAATGCGTTGGCTGAACAGATGGGATTACCGGTTGTAAAGAGGAAGGCCTTGAAAAGCCCGGATCAGACGATTCTTTACAGTTAATATGAAATTGAATGGACCTGGCTTACGTTTCGTCACTACCAGAAAGAATAATGAGATGCCCAACGGGGCATCTCATTATTCTTTCAATACTTCCAAAGCCCTCAGGGTGATCCATTTGGACGGCTTGCCCTTCTGTTCCACAGTGACCAGCATTTTGCCATTGAAGGAATTTTCCAGTTTCCAGGAACCGTTATCAAGTCTTTTGTTTCTTAGAATTTCCAAGGCTTCCAACAGTCTATGATCCTGGATGTTCAGTCTCTTGAAAAGCAGAAGGAGTTCAAGGATGTCCGTCTGATACATCAGAGGAAACCCCAGCTTGAGCCAGCCGGGCCTTGATACCTCTTCCAGCTTATGGCTTTTTCTGAAAAGATGATGTTTCAGGAAATACTCAGCCAGTTTTTCAGTCGTTCTATTCACATCTTCTGATCGATGATCCTCCGGAATTGCAACAAGGGCCTTCAGGGTTTTTGCCACGCCCATATGGCAGGAATGGCTGCCCCAACACATTTGATAGCGGTCGTAAGGGACTCCCTTCGGATCCTCACCGGACTGATCATCAGCCCGCTGATAGGTGGTTATCCAGCTGATCCCCTTCCGGACTCTCGGATCCTCCAGTAAACCGAGTGTGATTAGGCTATAAACCATGTTTCCTGTGAGGCATGGAACCACACCGCTGGGAAGCCCTCCGCCAGCCTTTGTGCTGCGATCATAGGAAAATCCGCCTCCAGTGGGTTCCTGGGAGTTTTCCAGGATGAATTCGCAGGCTCTTCTGACTCCCGGATCGTTTACATCTGCCCCCAGCTCAGCAAGAAGCAGCAGGGTCCAGGTTGTACCCCTGTATTTGTCCCGATAAAATCTTTGCGGATCTCCCCAGGAACCGTCTTCGTTCTGTTGTTCCATGATTTTGGGGACAGACCCCGTATTCATGATAGCTTCCTGTGCTTTCTTTACATGAGTGTCATCAAGGGGTTTTCCGAGTAGATTCGTCAGGGTGAAAAACCGGACTGAGGGATCCTCCTCTTCAAGCAGCCATTCCAGTATTCGTTCTTCATTGAGAATCATTTTGATTCAGCCGCCTCAGGAGGTTGCGATAGCTATTTGGCCCTTCAAGCCACAATGTTACGATTTCAGAATCGTTCTTATCCGAAATACGTCGCGTATACTCAGAAAGTGCCTGTTTCTCGTCGGCGGTGAGATCACCTGGCAATTCGAGAAGTGCTTCCAAAGTAATCAAATACTTGCCGCAATTTGGACAGTCAATGGTGTGGAAGTCTTTTCTGTAATTGTTGTAAGGTTCGTTAGCCTCTGCGCTGCATAGCACGCAATGTGTGTACTGTGTCATTTGCCGGCTCCTTTCAATTTGTGGATTAATCCTGATAGTGTTGCAGATATACCCTCAAATCATGACTTGAAGCATGTGAGACAGTTGAAAACCATGTTCTAAAAAAAGAACTTGTACACGTTGCCTGTACAAATATTTTCCGACAGTTTATGGTGATATAATGGAGCTATAATGCTATTGGAGGTCACGTGAAAACACTGAGAAAACTATTTATTACAGGCCTGTTCACACTTTTACCCATTAGCATCACTTTTTTGGTGCTCAAAATCATCTATGAATTTCTGGATAATATCAGCGCTCCGTTCATCCGATTGATTTTCGGATTTGACATTCCGGGTATTGGTTTTATCATTACTGTCAGTGTGATTATTCTTGTGGGGGCCATCTCGAGTAACTTCATTGGAAAAAAAGTCCTGCACTACTTTGACGGGTGGATTCATCGAATCCCATTCATCAATACGGTCTACAATTCGGTGAAAGAGTTGAGCCATAACCTGAGCAGTGGAAAAAACAATAATTTCTCCCAGGTTGTACTGGTCAATTTTCCAAGCGCATCGTCAAAAAGTATCGGTTTCATAACCCGGGAAGGTCTGATGCTTTCCGAATCTCCACGAACTGCAGTCTTTGTTCCAACTACTCCGAACCCAACCAGCGGTTTCATCATGTTTTTCGATCCAGCTGATGTAGAGTATCTTGACGTTTCAGTGGACGAAGCTGTGAAAATGGTGGTTTCTATGGGTGTCGTGCTGCCTTCCAAACTGTATTGAACATTTGAAACGAATGATTTTTTTTTTAAGCTCCTGAGAATGACTTTTAAAGGTCGTTTGCGGGAGTTTTATTCATTTTTGCAGTGACACTGCAAGGTGTTAAGTTATTGACGTAATTAAAATTCCGATAAGAATCGGCATATACTTATACACAGACAGATGTTAAAAACTTGTCCGAAACAATATCTGTAAAGGGAGTTGCATATGAACAAACAGGATCTTTCTTCCGGACGGCTGAATATCGCAATAGCGGGTCTCTTTTGGGGCACTTCAGGGATATTTGCCCAATATCTGCTTAATGCAGGCGTATCAGCCGAATGGATTTCGTTCTTAAGACTCAGCATCGGGTGTCTTGTCCTGGTGGCTGTCGTGATGCGAAAGAATCCCGAACTGCTTCGAATAGACGGTTACGGACTGGTTCTGGCTGCTTTTCTTGGGGTGGTGTCACAGGCCGGATTCAATCTGCTTTATTATAATGCGATCCGTCTGATCGGTGTTGCACCATCAGCGGTGCTGCTCTATACCGCCCCTTTCTTCCTTTTGCTCTGGTCCGTGCTGTTTTTCGGGGAGCGGGTCAGCCGATGGAAGCTGGCGGCGGTGAGCATCTGTTTTCTGGGATGCTTGATTGCTGTAACGGAGGGACATTTGAACGTGCTGCAGGTATCATTTGCCGGAGTAATGCTGGCACTGCTTGCCGCCATATCGTATTCTCTGATGAGTGCTGTCAGTAAGGGATTTATTCGATCGCATGCTCAGGTGACCATTCTCATATACAGCTTTTTCTTCGGTGCAGCCGTACTGCTGCCTTATGCGGTTTACAGCAGTGATTTTCCAAGTGACTGGAGCTTTTCAGTACTTCTTGCAGCCCTTGGACTCGGTGTAATCCCTTCAGCTCTCTCGTACAGCCTGTATCTGTCAGGCATTGCCAAGGGAGTGGAACTCAGCCAGGCCGGCGTTATCAGCACATTGGAAATGGTATGCTCTGTATTTTTAGCCGGACTTTTTTTCCGCGAATCGCTGGGACCTGTGCGATTGATCGGAATCGCTCTGATTCTCATCGCCATTGTAATGATGAACCGACCGCCTGTTCCTTCAATTGAAGCGTTGAAGTTAACTGATCAGAAGATTTCCGGTTGAGTACATAACGGTTAAACTAAACAGGCTGTAATGGTAGGGCATCTACCATTACAGCCTGTTTAGTTGTGCGGTGAATCAAATAACCCGAATCAGCATCCAGACTGCAAATCCTGCCGGTAAAAAATGCCGATAACGGTACACCTTGCTTAATCGGTTCCTTAAGCCAGTCGGCATCAACGCCCAGAGACTGTATCCCAGCAGTAAAAGCAGCGTAAGAGCCAGCATTGCTCCCAGGACAGTCAGCAGAATTCCTGAAGTCAGTCCGAAATATTCAGTGTTCGCCTGCAGCAGGTATTCCGGTTTGAAAAACGGGACCAGAAAAGCGAGGCAGCCGATGCTGAGGGCAATGATGATTCCGCCTTTTCCAGCAGAATGCAAGACCATCATCAACCCGCGGGCATTGCCTGTCATAAGCATTTCACAAACCTGATTGACTGAAAGGCAAAAGCGAGGAGCCAGAAAATACGCCGCTCCAAATAACAGAATAAGGCCAGGCGCGATCCATGGAAGAAGCCGCTTCATTATTTTACAATTGGAAGACCGGCACCGGCCCATTCACTGAAGGAGCCGTTGTAGTTCTTCGCTTTTGAGTAACCGCACATACGAAGTTGCTCAGCTGTGAAACCGGAACGTATACCGACAGTACAGTAGGTGACGATTTCATCATCGGGATTAAGTCCCAATCCTTCAAAAATCGATTTCATGTCTTCGATACTTTTCGGCGTGCCGTCTATATTGTATAGATCAGAGTAGGGGAGAGCTACAGCACCTTCGATACGGCCCAGGGCTTTTTCGCCTTTGTAGTTTTCGCCATGATTGGTTTCACCTTTGTATTCCTCAAGGGAACGGGTATCCAGAAGCTTGATGTTTTTCAGGTTTTCTTTCACGTAGTCGGTTGTGGCGATGCGCCCGTCGTCGTAAGCGGCAATCGTGAAGGGTACCGGCGTTACTGCGGTTGCTTCATTGGAAACTTCATAGCCGGCTGCCTCCCATGCGGGAATTCCGCCGTACAGCATCTTGGAATTATTCAGACCTGCAATCCGCAGCATCCAAAGTACACGTCCTTCCTCACCCAGACCCTTGGGATCGTTGTATACGATGATATCTTTGGAGCCGTCGATTCCGAATTCTCCCAGCTTTTTACCCAGTTCTTCCTTGCCAAGGACAACACCCCAGCCGGGCTCCCCCTGTTTGACAGCCATGTTGGAGAGGGCCTGCCATGTGATGTTCACAGCGCCGGGAATATGGCCGGCATTGTAGGCTTTATCTGCATTGGCATCAACTATGACTACTTTGTCGAGGTTTTCCTTAAGCCAATCCGCAGTGACATAATTGACTGCCATTTCCGGATCCAGTGTAACAGCTTCTTTAGCGGGCTCTGCAGCCGGAGCAGCGTCTGGAGCCGGTGCGGCAGGTGCTGCCTTCGGTGCACAACCAGCCAGGCTGAAGACCAGAGCGCAGGACAGCAGCAAAGCTGTCAGTTTTTTAAAATTCATAAATTTCTTTCCTCCTTGGTGAGATATGTATCAGAACCGCTTGGCGGTAATGATCATGCTGCATTTTTGTGCTGCTTTTGCCAGCGTCTGAGCATGGCGAAAAGAACGCTGAGTGAGAAAAGAATCAGCAAGCCTGTGACAAACAGCTTCACGCCCCCGGTGAGCATACCGCCTACATACGAGTATACGATTGTTGCCGGGAGCTGCCCCAGGCCGGTTGCCCAGAAAAATGACCAGAAACTCATGGAGGTCAGGCCAGCTGCATAGCTGACAATATCAAAAGAAATGAACGGAAGGAGCCGGGCAATCAGAACAGCGTAATTCCCATACTGATCAAAAAAATCGTCCACATGCTCCAGCGCTTGACGGCTGGTGAGTTTCTCCACGGTGGTTCGTCCATACCAGCGTGCGATGTAGAAACAGAGGACGGCGCCTGCCATAGCGCTGCTCCAAGAGAGGATAGCTCCCTTTACCCAGCCGAAAAGCCCAGCGTTGGCGAATGTGATAAGGAAAGCCGGAAGGGGTGCCGCTACGGACTGGAAGATCATCAGAAGAAAGGATGCGATGGGAGCCCAGATACCGAAGGAAATGATGTAGGTCTTCACAGATGCCACATCCAAGGTTTTTAGGGTGCCGGCTGCACTGTTGATCATGGTCCTGAAGGGTTCTATGGCAAAGTAAAGAATTACCAGCAGGATGGGAATGGCCGCTTTAATCCAGAATGTATTCTTATGCATGATAGCACCGCGCTTTCCATAATTTTGTCAGAATACTGACTTACCCATGTTTCAGCATATCAGAAGGGATTGTGTAAATCTAATTAGATATCCGAATAATGAGCGTATCCGTATTAAGAATCAAAATACCAAAGCCGCCAGAATGCCGGTTTCAGCGGTGTTTATATGGTAAAATCGAGTTGACTACGATCGTTATCGGATACGTTCAGTACAGGTTTGTGGAGGAATCCATTATGAATAATGAACAAAGAAGTATGCACTTTCTAAAAGAAAATGGACCTGTATCGGGCAAAGGATGGATGTTCCATCTGACGGGAATCCTGGTGCTGGGTTTTATCATTGCAGCCGTTTCGACCACAGGCGTTCTTGATAATGCTACCCCTGATGCAATCCGCGACCAGGTGCTGGCTTGGGGTTCCTGGGGACCCTTGGCCTATGTGATTCTCTTTACCTTCGTCCCCCTCACTCTTTTTCCGGATGCCGTTCTGGCGATTGCATCCGGGATGGCCTTCGGAATGGGAAAGGGATTCATACTGACATGGATGGGAGCGATGATGGGAGGATCTCTTGCTTTCTGGCTGGCGCGGCTGATCGGTCAGGAGGCCATGGAAAAGCTTATGAACCGCCTGGGACATAAGCCCCACGGGGTTCCTATGATGACGGGTTTTATCGGCATTCTCTTATTGCGGCTGATCCCCCTGGTTCCATTTGATGTAATCAGCTATGGAGCAGGCCTTAGCCATGTGAGGTATCGGGACTTTCTCACGGCAACCGCATTGGGCATCATTCCTGGAGTTTGTGTATATGTGAATGTAGGAGATAAACTTTTCGACTGCAATTCATCACATTTTTACTGGGCGATTACTTTTTTAGTAGGCCTGACGTTCCTGTCGACTGTTGGGGTCCGCGCTCTAAAAAAACATCATCAGGACAAAATCAATGAGGAAGCCAAATGATGCCTAAAACTGTATCAATCGGAAAGAAACTGTCCATTCTTGAAAAAGAATGGTTCCCCTGGCGAAAAAATCAGTTGGTATCAGGGCAACCTGCCTTTTTTCCAGGGTGTAATCTCGTCAATTTCCTGCCTGAGACAACCCGGGCGGTCATCACCCTTTTTCATGAGCTGAAGTGCGGCTGGTTATATGACTGCTGCAGCAAGCCGCTGCGGTTAACCGGAAATACTGTGGGGAGCCGCCGGGTGTTGGATCGGATTAAACTGCAGCTTAAGGAAAGCGCAGTCACGGAGCTTGTTGTTGCATGTCCTAACTGTTATTCTGTTTTTCGGGAAGAACTTGATATACCGGTCAAGGATATTTATACTTTTTTAAAGGAAAAAAATATTTCGTGTTCAGTGACGGATGAAATCCTCCATACGTTCCCTCCCTGTCCTGACAGACAATCGGGCACCTTCAGGAAAGCCATTTCGGAGTGGACCGGTGTTAAGGTTCAGAATGCCGTGAACCTGCCCTGCTGCGGTCTGGGTATTCCTGATCCTCACAAAGCCAGAAAAGCACTGGACACCATCCTGTTGGACGGACGGCAGCTGCATCACTACTGTGCCAGCTGCTATGGGCATCTGAGCATGAACAATGGAGCGATAAAACCACATATCCTAACAATTGGATTGGGACTGACTGAAAGGGCATCGATGGGAATACGAAAGGGCTTCAACCGGATGAAACCCTGGGGCTGGAAATAGAAAACTGTTGAAATCATGGGAATGCAATGAACCCCAGCGTGGTGGAAAAATCACGTTGGGGTTCGTTGGTTTTACTTTAAACTCCATTCTTTTTCGTGCTTCAGCAGCCATTCCTTCCGCCACAATCCGCCGCCATAGCCTACTAACTTGCCATCTGAGCCAATCACCCGGTGGCATGGAATGATAATGGCAATCCGGTTCATGCCGTTAGCAGTCCCAACAGCCCTGACAGCGTTAGGATTTCCAATCGCAATGGCTTGCTCCTGATAGGAACGTACCTCGCCATACGGTATGTTCCTGAGAGACTCCCAGACTCTATTTTGAAATTCGGTTCCCGGAGTCAATAGAGGGACGGAGAAAGTTTTTAACGTTCCTGCAAAGTACGCCTCCAATTCTTCCATCACCAAGTCTATTGAAGCATTTCGGCCAGGTATCAGCACTGCTTTGAAGCGGTTCTTGATATCGGCAAGTTCCGTTTCAAGCATACGTCTGTCACCGAATTCCAGTAAGCATATGCCGGCATCATTTCCGACTGCTATCATCGGACCCAAGACGCTGTCAAATCGTCTGTAAATAAGTACCGCCGTATGCTTGCTTGAGTTCGGGTTGGTACCCAGCATCTTCTGGAATGCGTCAGAGAAGCCGCTTACTGATTCATAGCCACTGTTCATGGCTGCATCTGCGATTTTCTCCCCTTCCTTGATATTTCCATAGGCGAGGCTGATTCGCTGCATTCTGCAGAAGGCGCTGAAGCTCATGTCGTAGTGCTTCTTAAACCACCGTCTGATGGTGCCTGGGTCGAGTCCCCGTGCTCTCAGCGCAGCCTCTTTGATTTTTATATGGGGGTTCGTTTCGACTTCATTGATCAGTGCTGCGATTTCATCCGGGATTTTGCCGATGCTCTCCATTGGTCTGCAGATTTTGCAGGGTCTGAAGCCTGCTGCCATAGCTTCGTGTATGCTTGAATAGAAATTTACATTTTCGCGTTTGGGCTTACGAGCAGTGCAGGTGGGTCGGCAAAAAATACCTGTAGTCTTCACGCCTGCATAAAAAGCACCATCGTAGGCCGGATCCTGTTCAATCAGTGCACGGTACTTCTGATCATCATTCATTGAATCACCTCTTAAGACCATTATCCCAAACACTCACGGGATGAACAACCGGAAAACGGTCAAATAATTGCTGAGCAATTTCCTTCAACATCGTAAAACTGGCACTTTTAGCGAGTGCACATTTGTTATATCATTCTCTTAGCGAATGCGATTAGGAGGATTAGAGATGAAAAAATACGTGGTCATTATCCAATGTGACATTGCGCACAGACGATGCAGCGGTTTTGCCTGCACACAGGGCTTTTACAACAGGGATAATGTTTTCGGGGGATATTCGGAAGGGACACAGTACCTGTCATTCACCTGCGGCGGCTGCTGCGGTAAAGGCGTAGCGGCAAAGCTGGAGCATCTCTCCAATAAGCTGGCAAAGAAAACAGACATAAAAAAAGATGAAGTTGCCATCCATCTGGCTTCCTGCATGGTTACTGACAACCATCATTATGATCGCTGTCCTCATGTGGATTACATCAGGCAGATCATTAAGAAGCACGGCTATGAAACGGTTGTAGAGGGCTCTTATATCAGCAAGATATCGACTGAATTCAGGGATAAGGGCATATACAACAGTTACCCGGAAAATAAGTAGCTTCAAAATAAAACGGAGGTGCCCAGTTGGGCACCTCCGTTTTATTCACCATATTTTCATTGTTATCTGAACCAGCAGTGAAACCGATGCAACGGCAAACCAGCAGCAAAGTCCAAGTAATATGGGGTTGAAGCTGTTGAAAATGAGTTTTTTCAGATTCGTGTTCAGACCTATGGCGGCCATCGCCATTACAATGATGAACTTGCCGATTTCCACAAGAAGATGGGAAGTAGGCAAAGGTATGCCGGCAAAAGTATTGAGGATTGCAGCTCCCACAAAGGCAATGACAAACCATGGGAAAACCTTAGCAAAGCGGAACGTATTCGGGCCTGATTCTGCATTGCTTTTTCGCGCTGTGTATATGGCCAGTACCAGGGTGATGGGCACGATCATAAGCGTTCTGGTGAGCTTTACGATGGTGGCAAAGGCCAGTGCCGTATTGCTTCCGGAGGCAGCACTCCAGGCAACACCTGCTGCAACAACTGAAGAGGTATCATTTATTGCAGTGCCGGCCCACATTCCAAACCCCATATCGCTCATCTCAAGCAACCGTCCGAGCAACGGAAAGAGAAATACTGCGGCAATATTGAAAAGGAAAATAGTTGAAATGGCATTAGCCACATCCTCGTCATCGGCTTGAATGACTGGAGCCGTGGCCACGATGGCCGAGCCACCGCAAATGGAGGTTCCGACACCGATGAGGATGGTCATTTTACTATGAAGCTTAAGCGCTTTTCCCACGAAGAATGCCGTCAAGAATGAGGCTGATAGCGTGAATAGCATGACGAATAAGGACTGTCCACCCACTTTAATGATATTGAACAGGTTCATTTCAAAGCCTAGAAGAATAATCGCGTACTGAAGGAGTTTTTTTGACGTATATCTTGTCCCCTCTGCCAATTTGCGATCTTCCGATAAGAGATTCGGAAATTGCAGGATGGTCAGCATTCCTAGCAATATACCAAAAACGGGGCTGCCGATAACGGGGAAGAACTTTCCTAAAAACCATGAGGGGATGGCAATGGTTAGGCACAGCAATACACCGGGAGCGGCTTTAATCAATTGATTCATGGGATTGTCCCTTTCTATACGCAATGCTGTTTGAACTGCACTTTTATATAATACACTTAATCTCAGTATTTCCCTAACACCCTTTTATAATCGATCAAAGTGGAGTATATTAAGATTCGTAATCAATCATAATATACTGATTCTTGGAGGAATACACATGGAGATAACTGAACAGAGTGAGAGAGTGATTTTGAAGGTCGGCAGCGGTTTGATCAGCGCCAATATTTCTCAATACAATGACCGTGTGATTGAACTTCTCGATCGGAGTAAGGGCTTTGAAGAGCTGGTACTGGACCTTTCAGAAACCGAGAGCATCGATTCCTTCGGAGTAAGTTTTGTAATCAGTCTCTACAAATCGTGCCTCAATGAAGGAATGCAGTTTAAAATTTCAAACAGCAGCGACGATATTATCCAATTGTTCAGGCTGATGAAATTGGATGAGTTTTTTGAATTGGATTGAGGATAGCGAACTTCAACCAGAATATTGTTCTTTAATTCAGAGCAAGATGAAAGGGACTCATGAGTCAACGCCTCATGAGTCCTTTTGTTGATTGAAATAATATGAGTTAAATGCTCTGCAAAGATGTAGGTGACCCCTTCTCACGGCTATAATACGTTTCCCGAATTTCCTTTGCAATAGACTCCAAGCGATTGGACGTATGGGAAATTGAGAATCCCATGAGATACGGAGATGCAACATATCTCGGTACCGCTTTGCAGATGACAGACCCTTTCCATTGATAGAAAAACAGATTGTAACTGCTGCTTTGCTTCAATAGATATTTCACGATATTCTGGATGGCCTCAGCCATAAAACCATCATTTCGCGGTGTCGTGATGATGTTAATTTCTGTTGCACTCGCATTCGGCATTGTTGAGATGTTGATCCTATTGTTGCCTTCTTTGTATATTTCAATCCCTTCAAAAACAGCGTCTGTGACGTTGCTTCTGTAGTCGATATTCTTCAGTCCAACAATCTGAAAATGGGCATGCGCTATTGTTCCACCGGACAGCGGTCCATGATTCTTGAAGAACACCGCGGATTCAAAATCCCCGCACTGATCCATCTTCAGCCAGTGGTCAATCCCAAACGTCAGAATCTTATTCATATGGGATGCGGAATACGTGGAGATATCATCCGTGCATACGTCTGTTTCGATTAGTACAGTCTGGTACGCATCCTCTAACATCTGGAATTTGTTCTCCAACAGTATAATGGGACCATCCTCATCAATAATGCCCGTGAGCTCTTCACGGCTGCAAAAAGGACATTGCAATCGCTCCCATGTATAAGAAGCCTTTTCTAAAGCAGTATCCAGCAAAAAACGGAGATGGGTTCTATTTGTCATATGTCCACCTTCAACAACATTTTATGGATGCCTGAACACCCAGATACTCCCCATACCGAACTGCGGCCTTTTCAATAAGGACCAAGTCTTCCGGCGAAAGGGCATCGAAGGGGTTCACTGTGACTGTGACCTGATTCCGTTTGATTTCCCGCTTCCAGATTCCAGCAACCCGTCCCCTAAGTATGATAGTGGAAAGGAACATGCCATTGTTTCCGGGACAGATTTCCTGATTGCGGGCGGGGGAAAGAACATCAGAGCGGTCCTTGTAGCCTAGAATGTATTCATCAAAACCGGGAAGTAACAGGGCTTGGTCCTCATGTATCGGAATGCCGGAAACTTTCGGCATTTTATAAACGCGCCCCCCGGATTCAAAAGAGGTGAGGGTTTCTTCAATTTCCTGCACTCCGGTCCGGACATCGGTCATTTTCAGCCCGGACCACCAGGCAAAATCATGGATGGTAGCGGGGCCGTGGCTTGAAAAATAAAGCTTGGCCAGCCGGGCAAGCGCCTGTTGGCGTGTTAGGGGGTCGGATTTTGGAACCCACTCGTCCAGAAGGACAAAGGTATCTTTGCTTCCGCTGGGGGGACCGAAACAGAGGATGCCTTCAAGAGCAAGATGGGAAAGGATATGGTAGCCTCGCTGACCTTCGCAGGTGGTGCCGCAGGAATCGATGATAGCGTACATTTCATCACGGTTAAGGATCCGGCCTCCCCGAAGTTCTTCAGCGAAGGCGTCCCTGCATCGGTGCAGGTTATCCGACGTGAGGCTAAGTGCCGCTCGTCGGGATGTCCGAGCCTTCAGAAGCTCCGGCCCCAGAAGCTCCAGCATCCAGTGCATGTTTCCGGCAGATGCAAAAGCCAGCGTTCCTCGCATCAGCCAGGTGCGCACTACCTGCCGATTGCAGACGGCTTCTGTAACCGAAGCCTCTGTACAGTCCGGTGTGCGGAGGGCCAGAGCCCATTTGGACCCGGCATAATCCTGTCCCTGAATGGCACCGAAGTGGTCGGTAACCTCCACCGGTGTTGTTACTCGGTAAGAAACCAAATGCTGATTGTAAATGCGCAGAAGTGGTATTTCAAAGGTTTTTACAGTCATTGGGGTTTCCTTAAGTTGTTGAATTTGAATTTCAATCGAATTCTCGAAGAATAAAGAAATACCTCATTATTATAGCATTTGTATGCACACATATCCTCTCAATGGATTTATGGTATGTCCTTAATTTGGATTGGCTATGGAAAATACATATATCTCCAACGACCGATGTTGCAGAATCGTTTAATCGATTTCAAAAAAATTTAATAATAAACGGGAAATGAACGTTCTGTAAAATGCGATTCGATAGAATGAAGCCAAAAGGAGGTATTAGCTAATGGAAGGATAGAAAAGAATTGACTCAACCGTCAGCAATGCGAGATCCTTTGGGGATATCGGGGCGTTGATTGCAGAAGCAAGATTATTGAACTTTCCGGGCTGGTCAACGTCTGCGTTTACTATTAGCGATGTCATAAAGCCTCAATTGCAAGCGTAGACGAGAGCTGCTCAGTTGAATTGCACTAATGCTTGAAAATTAGAATTGCTTTGAACGCTGTATGCGTATATTATAGTTGAAACGGTTGTTCAGTTACGAATACCGTAAAACAGGAATTCAATCGTCTACTTTTCAGAATGAGGGGTGCTTGAGCATTATTAAATTCGAATTTTTTAAACAGCAGCTGGAGAACATTGCAAGTATTGAATTCGGCAAATCGATTGAACAGACAAATGATTCGGAAAAGCATTATGCCATTTCGAAATCAATCATCCTGATGATCTCCAAGGATTGGAGAGAATCCATTGAGAATCAGAGTAAAATCCGTCAGGTGTTTTATATGTCTGCGGAATTTCTGATGGGGAGAGCTTTAGGGAATAATCTTCTTAATCTATGCATAGATACTCAAACCAGAGCTTATTTAGAGGAACTGGGTATTGATTATAAGAAAATTGAAGAGCTTGAAGAAGACGCCGGACTTGGCAATGGCGGTTTGGGAAGACTTGCTGCATGCTTTATTGATTCGTGTGCGACGATGGACCTGCCGGTTGTCGGCTGTGGTCTGAGATATAAGTATGGTTTGTTCAAGCAGAAGTTCGAGAATGGTTTTCAGAAGGAAATTCCGGATAACTGGATGAAGAATGGTGATCCCTGGTCTATAAGAAGGGATTATGATACGGTTACTGTCCAATTCGGCGATATGCGCGTCAAAGCGGTTCCTTATGATACGCCTGTGATCGGATATGGTACTAAGAACATCAACAGACTGAGATTATGGCAGTCTGAACCATTTGAAGAATTCAACCTCGATTTGTTCAATGCACAGGAATTTGACCATTCTTTGACTGAAAAGAACAGGGCAGAGGATATTTCAAGGGTGCTGTATCCATGCGACGACAAGGTTGCGGGTAAGAAACTCAGAATCAAGCAGCAATATTTCTTCGTGTCAGCTACGATTCAGGACATGGTTCGAAAGTTCAAGCAAAATATCGGACCTGATTTTTCCAAGTTCAGTGATTATCATATCATCCAATTGAACGACACCCATCCGGTAGTGGCCATTCCTGAACTGATGCGTATTCTTATTGATGAAGAGGGTATTGGTTGGGATGAGGCAATCGAAATAGCGCGCAAATGCTTCGCATATACCAACCACACCATTCTTTCCGAAGCCCTTGAACAATGGGACTGTCAGTTGTTTTCCAGTGTTCTGCCACGATGTTTCGAGATAATTTTAGGTCTCGATGCTCAGTTGGTCCAGGATTTCAGCACGATGGGCCTTCCTGAGAGCAAAATCTCCGAGCTGCGGATTGTGAACCACAATAAAATTCGAATGGCATGGCTTGCAATCAGCTACAGCACAGCTGTCAACGGCGTGGCTGCTTTGCATACGGAGATCCTTAAGACAAGAGAGCTTCGAGACTGGTATGAGATTTATCCGGAAAAATTCCAGAATAAGACCAATGGAATCACACCGAGAAGGTGGCTTGCACTTTGCAACCCTGAACTGTCCGGCATGATCACTTCATTACTGGGTTCGAATGCATGGATTACCGATTTAAGCCGGTTGAAGCAGCTTGAGCAGTTTGTCGACGATGAGGCAGTCCTTACTCAGTTCAACGACATCAAGCGAAAGAAGAAGCAGGATCTTGCTGACTACATATATGCTCACGAGGGTGTGGTCATTAATCCTGATTCGATTTTCGACATACAGATCAAACGGCTCCATGAATACAAGCGTCAGCTTATGAACGCAATCCACATAGTGGATTTGTATAACCGTCTAAAAGAGAATCCTGATTTGGACATCCACCCAGTGACGTTCATATTCGGAGCAAAATCCGCTCCCGGTTATTTCAGGGCTAAAGCCATCATCAAGCTGATCAATGAAATTGCCCGGAAAATCAACGCTGATCCTGAGGTGAACTCTAAACTGGCCGTTGTTTTTGTTCAGAATTACAAGGTGTCCTATGCAGAGAAGATAGTTCCTGCTGCGGATGTATCAGAGCAGATTTCAACAGCAGGCAAAGAGGCGTCAGGTACGGGCAACATGAAACTGATGCTTAACGGCGCTGTCACTCTCGGTACGCTTGATGGTGCGAATGTTGAAATTGTTGAAGAAGCAGGATTAGAGAACAACTTTATTTTCGGCGCTACAGTGGAAGAACTGGAAGCGATCAGTGACAGTTATTCCGCACGTAACCACTATGAAACCGTCAGCGGTCTAAAAAAAGCCATAGACAGCCTCATCGACAGCACGTTCAATGATGATGACACATTCATGTTTTACGAGCTTTTCAAATCACTGCTTGATGGACATGGTTGGAATTCAGCAGATCCATATTTCGTACTTAAAGACTTCGAGTCTTACAGAGCAGCACAGAGCAAGGTGAATGAAGCCTATAAAGACAGGCTCGGTTGGGCTAAAATGTGCCTGATGAATGTTGCAAACGCTGGGAAGTTCAGTGCAGACCGGACAATTTCAGAGTATGCGCGGGAAATTTGGAAAATTGAGAGCACATGTTGCGGGCAGCATGCAGAGATTATGGACAGAAGCACTTGTGTGTGCGGTGATAACGCACAATAGAATTATTCAAAAGGAAGCGGGTTCTGATTTCTCATGAACCCGCTTTCTTTATTTTTTGAGTAATAACAAATAATCGTATCGAGGGGGGGCAGTATTCTTAAGAGAATCTTAACATTAATTATATCAATATATGTATTGATATAATTAATGTTAAGGCGTACTATATTAATAGGAGGTATGATTATGATAAAAATACTAACCCGCTGTCCGGTCTGCGAAGGCAGTCTTAAAGCAGTCAAACTTAAATGCGATTCATGCGGCACGGTGATTGAAAACAGCTTCGGTTTTCCGCCTTTGATGCAGCTGAGCAAGGAACATATGGAGTTTGCAGAGGTATTCCTCAGATGCCGAGGCAACATCAAGGACGTGGAGAAGGAATTGGGAATATCTTACCCTACTGTGCGTGCAAAGCTGGATCAAGTCATCGAGTCCCTGTCAGATGGGAAACCTATTAAAAGAGACAACCCGACTGAGGTTGCGAACATACTTCAGAAAGATATCCTTCTGCAGCTGGAGGAAGGCTTGATCACTGCAGAAGAAGCCGTTTTATCACTGGAAGATATAAAAAAAGGAGGATTACAATGAACGAAGAAGTGCTTCGAATTACGAAATTGCTGGAAGAAGGAAAAATCAATGCCGAGCAGGCTGCGGCCCTGATCAGTGCACTGCAGCAGAAAAACAATCCAAGTCCGGACAACTCGCAGCAGGCGTCCGAGAAACGGTCTATGCTGGAAGAAGATATGATATCAGCTCAGATTCCAGGGCAGAAGATGCTGCAGGTCAGGGTTTTATCCGAGGACGGCGACAAGGTTAAGGTTAATCTGCCCCTGAATTTTGTAAAAGGAATCCTGAAGGCCACCGGAAAGCTGCCCATGATCAAGGCGGAACATATGGAAGGCGTTGATATGGAACAATTGATGGAATCCATCACCCTTGCTATTGACCAGGATTTGAACGGTAGGATAGTGGATATCGAAACCGCAAAGGGCGACCTTGTCATCGTTGATATTGTAAACGGCCATGCCTAAGGTCAGGATCGTCGATCCCAAAAGCGGGTTCAGGTTTTGGCTTCCAATTCCATATGGTTTGTTCATCAATCTGTTTCTGCGGCGAAGCATTGTTCTGAAAATTATCGATGGCCGCATCAAGGGTCTTATGGATGAGGCAGCCCAATGCGCTGCAGGTGAGGATCAGCGTAAAAAGCAGATTGAACAGAACCTCCAATTGATGACAATCCTTTGGACCGTTGCCGAGAGATTTGACTTTGGGGAGCTGCGGTACGCACTCACAGACATTGCTGCATACCGTGGATTGGTTTTAGTGGATATACATGCAGCTGACGGGACCATCGTTCATATTAGCCTATGATAATAGAAATGAAAAGGCCGGCTCCTAAGTCAAATGATTTAGTCAGCTGGCCTTTTATATCCGATGGCTCATACGGATTTGCAATCGCAATAAAAATCTATTCCATCGGTTTGTCCAACAAAATATTCCCAAGAGTCGCACCTGTTTTGCCATCAACAAGAATCTGGACTTTATCAATCGCATCGAATTGCGTCAGTGTCTTCAGAATTGACGACAGTGTCATCAATTCACCTGCACTGCCGCCCGGATGATTCGTAATGAATTCTTTTGAAAAGTCTACGGTGCAGATACCGTCCCTTATTCTGATGTCAAGCAGTTCTGTTCCTTCAGCTATGGATGCAACAAGTCCTTGTGTTTGTGGCCCCTGGATCAGGCCAAGAACTGCCGCACGTGCCACTCCCCCGTCGATGACCATCAGATTCCTGGTCTCTGGATACACTTGATCTGCCGTTGAATTCGGGAAATAGAGCGTAATTGGTATTTCTTTCAGGATGCCGCTTATATAGAGGTAATAGCCTGCAGGAAAACTCATATCTGAAAGCTCAAGCAACTTCTCAACGGATATGACCCCGACTCCCTCGCGAATGATACGTTCTTCAAAATATGCCGAGTTGACATCATCATAGTAAACGGTATACTGCGTCTTGCCGCCTATTATTTCAACCTTTCTTATCATGGCATCGATTCTCGCTGTATTTCCATTCTTGTCTGCGGCAGTCTGAGTCCAGGTTGTCCCTGCAACCAACGGAGTTTTAATCAGTGTCAGACGATTGAATTTGGAATCCAGCATTCGAAGTTCCGCTTTCTCCTGAATCAGTGAATTTCCAGTTAGGATGTATCTGATCGAAATGGATCCGCCGATCAAACCCTCGCCGCCTGACATGTCATCAACTTCACCTGTAATGGTATAGACCCGCTGAGACGGGGCGTCCGTTATACTGTTCAGCGTCATCGTATGGCCATATTCTGCGAACCCGTTGTAAATCCATGAATAACCTGTCTCACTCGGCAGCAATGTAGATAGAGCCGATTTTTCGTAGGAGACATCAAAAATACTCGCGGTTTTGCTGTATGAGTTCCAGCCGACTTCCTTGCCAAGCAGCTCAGCGACCTCACGCATCGGAACATAGGTTCTCCCATTGTAAAGAAAATTGTCCAGAATCACGCGCTGACCGTTGACTTCCACTTTAATCAGATTTCTGAAAACCCCGATTGATTCGCTGGTATCAACGGCACTGGACAAACCGTAAGTCAGTGTCAGCATGAGAACAATTACTAGAAACACGCTTAATATGCGTTTCACCAGATCCACCTCCTGTTCATGAGACAATTACAACTGTTCATCTTATTAATACCCCGTTGCATATCAAGTAACCCCATTCTAGAGAAACCAAATTGGTAGCAAGCAGTAATTATGGGTATATATGAATTGGAATGATCAAATTACAAAGGAGGTCCTGTTAATGGATCTAATCATTCGAATCATAGCCGTGTTAATCATTCTTCTAATTTTATCCGGTATACGTATTGCAAATGAATGGCAACGTGGTGTGCTGTTTTTTCTGGGTCGATTTAGAGGAATAAGGGGACCTGGATTGTTCTATGTGATTCCGATTCTTGAATTCGTGAAGATGGTAGACCTTCGGACCATTACGGTTACAATTGAAGCCCAGGAAACCATCACACGAGACAATGTGTCAATCAGAGTGAATGCAGTTGTCTGGTATAAGATTGGTGATCCGGCTAAAGCGATAATTAATGTAGAAAACTATAGTCAGGCTGTCTATCAGTTCACAGCCAGTCACCTTCGAAACATGATTGGGGTTCACACGCTTGATGAGGTTCTAAAGGAGCGCAACAAAATAAATCTGGACATGATCGGTGTTTTGAATGAAACCGTTTTTGATTGGGGACTTCTAGTCGAAAAGGTTGAAATAAAGGACATCGAGATACCTGAAGCAATGCAGCGGGCAATGGCTATGGAAGCTGAGGCTTTGAGGGAAAAGAAAGCCCGAATAATCAAGGCATCCGCTGAATATGAAGCCTCAGAAAGATTAGCTGCCGCATCGAAGGTCATGAGTGATAATCCTATCTCACTGGAGTTAAGAAGGATGCAGATGATTACTGAGGTCGGAGCAGAGCAGAATACAACCACGATCGTGATGATTCCGTCAGATATCCTGAATCTAGTTAAAGAAACATCAGAGATGTTCAAGCACCGAAATAACAGGAATGAGGATTCGGAATTAACACATGAGTGAAAACCAGTCTTGAATTAGTTAACCGAGTAAACTTGACGTACAATCATATGAAGCAAGTCAAGAATAGAAGAACTACCCATGTCAATATGATATGGGTAGTTCTTTCGTACACATCACTTAAGAACAACAATCTCCGCATTCATAAGTTTCTCAACACCGTGAAGCAAGGTATTGATAGCTGGATTGATCGAATGCCTCCAGTGTGAACATCTGATAAGCATTGCCAGATATTTTTTTGACTCCTTTTTTGATTGCCGCCATATGCTCTGCAAGGATCCCCACATCGGATATTTGCGTCAGTTCGCCATACAGAACGCCAATCGACAGCGATGTAAGGCTGTAGCGGACAGGGACACCGTTGCGATCCTCTGAGGATATCCATCCTGCATCCCAGTGGGATTCTGTGTAAAAGCTGCGGATCTCCCGGCTGAACTGAACCAATATTTCCTGACAGAGGCTATGGAGCACCCTCGGCTCTGTATTTTCAATAACAGCCACGAAATCATCTCCGCCAATATGACCCACGAAAGTATTGATGGCATCGTTCCCTTTAATGACATTTTGGATGATCTGGGATACAAGACAGATGACCTGATCACCTTTTTCAAATCCATAGATATCGTTATAGGCCTTGAAGTGATCCAGGTCAAAATAAAACAGGGCAGCTTGGGTACTGTAAACCAGAATATCATTGAGCACCCGGTTGATGACTTTATTGCCAGGGAGTTGAGTCAACGGATTCAGTTCCCTGGCATAATCTCTTTCATATTCAACAGAATACTGGAGTAAGTCTTTTACGGCCGCCATCCCATGGTATTTAGAGCCCTTCATCACCACAACCGGATCGTACATTTTATCTGAACACCGATTCATGGCATAATCCGCAACGGCTGAGACAGATGTGTAATAGTCCACGATCAACGGTTTATCATTCATCACCAGGGATGCAGGCCTCCGGGTGTAAAGTGCGTAGCCATGCTGGCTGGACATCGTCTGGAACAGATCCTTACGGGTGATGAGTCCCTTTACGTATCCTTCCTCTGCCAGGCAGAATGCCTCCAGATCATGCTTCCTGAAAAGAGATTCCAGTTCTCCACAAGGCGTATCAGGTTCCAGCACGGGTTGCTCGGCAGCTAGACTCCCGATGAAGTGGTAATGGCTGCTGTATCCTGATTGATTCTGCTGAATACGGCTTAATGTTTGAATTTCTTGGACTTTTCCCAGTGGGAGGGGTTGGATTTCCGGTACAGGTCGTTGGAGATAATAGCCCTGACCTGAGTAGACGCCCAGTTGAATCAGGGCTTTCAATTCCTCCCGGGTTTCAATTCCCTCCGCTACGATTCGGATGTCCGCAGTCTGTCCCAGCAGCACGAAGCTTTTCACAATAGCCTGCCGGAGAGGGTCCGCGTGGACGTTCCGGATAATATCCATATCAATCTTCACATAATCCGGCCGGGTAACTGCGATGGTGTTCATGCCGGAATAGCCTGATCCAGCATCATCTATAGCGATCTGGTATCCCTGTTCCCGGTAATTGCAGAGCACCTTATCAAATGCCTGGTGGTCCTGGATTGCATAACGCTCAGTGATTTCAAAGATGATTGAAGTTGGACTCAACTGTTGGGACTCAAGATATTCTCTTGTAAGTCCATGACGAAAGGCTGGGTCGTTTATGATCCGTGGATCCACATTCAGAAATAGTGTCTGTCCGATCTCTAGGTTTGCTGAACCTTCGATGGCGACCTTACGCATTAGTATCTCCAGATCCCAAAGACAGTGGTTAGTCTCAGCTTCAGAAAGGAGAACCAGAGGACTTTCAAAGGGTGTATTGCAGGGACCTCTACTTAATGCTTCGTAGCCAATGACTGCCCCGTCCTGAAGCCGAACTATGGGTTGATAGAGGGATCGGATGAGGCGGGACTCTATGACCTTATGTATTGTGAGGGGTGATACTTGAAGGCATGCTTCAGGATTCATGGGTGCTCCTTTTCTGTTATCTCGTTCTCGTTATCATCCTATACTACTTGCGGTTATCAGCATGTGTGCATCTTGTTAATTCTCTGTTAATGCTAAACACACAAACTTAACAAGAGCCAAACACCGAATAAACACAGACGGACGCAGGCCATGGTATAGTCAGGCTGTAAAATGCTGTAATAGCCGCTCGAAGCATCCCTTTGAAGTTAGTATCATAATGGAGGAAAGATGAAAAAGTATACAAACCCGTTGAAAAGGAAAATCAAGTTATTGATAAGTAACATGCCAACAATACATACTGGAAATGTACTGCTTTTGAATCGCCCAAGGAAATCTGAAATGCTCAACCTGATTATTCGGACATTTAAAAAATTCAGAAACCAATTTTTCCAGTCAAGGGACGCCGTTATCAGTATGAAACACCAGCTGATGCTTCTACTGACAGGCCTCTCCATACTACCCATCCTGGTTATGGGAATCATCACCTACAACAAGGCCCAGGATACAGTCCGAGCTGCTCAAGAGAGTATGCTCAGTGCCCATGCGCAGGGGATACGGAACAGTTTGGACTCAGTTTTTACCGGTGTGGAAGACACATTGAAAGGAATTGCCTCCCAGACCAATATCCTGATCCTGATGGAGGATATCAATCAAGACGGAGTCGTAAACGATACGACTCTGCTGAACAGCACCGCATTTTCGCTTAAAAACGCAGTAAAAAGCTCTGATAAGCTCTATGAATCCGCCTTCATCGCCGGCAAATCAGGAAAGGTGCTGGTTGAGGGAACCCTGGCGAAAACCAGCGTCGTGGGAGATCAGATCCAAGATACCGACTACTACCGAAAAATTGCGGCCAAAGAAAAGTTTGCTGTGGGCGCACCCTTTATGTCAAAAAAAACCGGCCGTCTTGTAATTCCTGTGGCTAAATCCATCGAAACTCTGGCGGGTTGGAACGGAACGCTGGTAGTGCTTTTTGACCACCAGCGGTTCATGGAATTTCTTGGCGCCACTGAAATAGGGAAAACCGGTGCCATATATATATTGGATTCAGTAGGCAATACGGTATATAATTCAGAGCCTTTGAAAATCCTGACGCCGTTGGATTCGGATATCTTCAAAGCCAGCATCCAGGGAAAGGATACACCTGGAATAAAAGGATTCGGTGAATACAGTGACAGCACAGGAGCCCGGCTGGCTGCGTGGGAGCCATTGGGCGAGGCTGGATGGACCATTGTAGCCACATTATCTCAGGGAGAATTCGAACAGGGAATTCTACAGATACGCAATTTCATGCTGGTAATTGTTCTTGGAACAGCCCTGTTGGCATCCCTGATTGCGGTCAAATACGCCGATTCACTTACTAAACCTATCAATGACCTTGGGGTGCTGATGAATCGTGTGGCCGGAGGGGACCTGGAGGTTGAAAGCAATCATAGAACAAACCGGGAAGTGGCAGAACTGAACGGTAGTTTTAATCGGATGCTGGAAAACTTAAAAGGGCTTATCACCGGGATAACGGATGCCAGCGGTTCGGTTTCCAATGCATCCCAATCCCTAGGCGCCTTGTCAGCCCAGACATTTGCATCAGCAGAGAATATGCTTGAGTCCGTAGAGGAGATTGCCGAAGGTGCACAGGCCCAGAGCGACGATGCAGCCGATGGTGTCCAGCGAATCCAGCTTATGGCCGCGTCCATACGTGAGGTTCATTCACAGACTGAAGGAATCCTGAATGCTGCCCGTTCAACCGAGCAGGTGGCACGCCTAGGGATGGAGCAACTAAAAACTTTAACTACTAAATCCGATGAGAGCCGAAGTGCTTCACATCATATCCTAGAAGAAGTGACGGAGTTGAATGCTGAACTTCAGCGAATCAGTGGAATCGTTGAGGCCATTTCAAAGATAGCCAATACAACAAATCTGTTGTCTTTGAATGCAGCCATCGAAGCTGCTCGGGCAGGTGATGCGGGTCGTGGATTTACGGTAGTGGCTCAGGAAGTACGGAAGCTTGCGGATCAGACCGCTCAAGAGGCTGCTGATATCCGGAACATTCTTCAGGAGATACAAAAAAAGGCACAGAGCATGAAAAATACGGTGCAGAAGAACGAAGCCATTGCAGAGGAACAGAATCTGGCGGTAACAGGAACGGAAAAAGCCTTCAATCTGATCACCCGCGAAATTGACACAACTACTGCGAAGGTAACCCTGATTGCAGAAGCCATCGAAGCACTGGATCAGAGCAAGGAGGAGATGATCCTGTCAGTCAGTGCCATCTCCGCTGTAGCCGCACAGACATCGGAGGCAGCCCAGACTGCCAGAGCCTCCACTCAGGAACAGTTCTCATCAGTTGAACACCTGCGCAGTCAGGCCGAAAATCTACATTTCCTCGCAGCTGCCCTCATGGAATCCATTCAGGTTTTCCGGCCAAGCTCCCAGGTTTCGGAAGAGATACTTTTCCTTTCAGGACTTGACCAGACAGCGTAAATCTTGCTTATCTACCACTAAGTAAGGCGTAGTAAAATCGATCTAGGATACATAAAAGGTCTAAGTCTCCTCAGTATCAGAGAGTCTTAGACCTTCTATTGGATTAAAACCAGGATTCATAGTTTTCAGATAAGTTTGAACAACGCCCGTTTCTTAAAAATGTTGCCTGCAACACAGTTTTGACACTCAGGAGAATTGATAGTGCATTTCAAATCGTCTCTTTCGCCCGTATGACATTCCTTAACAACATTAGCCAGCATTGATGTATCCAGTCGAAGCTGCTTTGCCTTGATCAAAAATTCGGGCATTTCGTTTTTGCTCAGACAGGGACAGAGATTCATAGGGAGGCTCCTTTTGGGTTCTATTGATTGTCTACATCTCCAGCATATAGGGTTAGTGTTAAGAACTTGAATGGTGTCTGTTAACATCAGGGAAAGAAATCTTGAATAAATGTCGATAGAGCCCATTTTTCATAGAGACATCAAAAATACTCGCGCATCTCAACGGCACTGGGCATGTCGTAAGTCAATGTTAGCATGAGAACAATTACCAGAAATTCCGGAATAGTAAAAATACGAACTGATGCGCATAATGATCAATTGGCAGGGTATATATGTTTCTGTGTGATAAGTGCTATCGACAGATGTCAAAAGTCCAATCCACCGGAGGTGCCAATGAACAATCTAATCCACAACATCCCCAAAGAAATGCATACCCCAAATAAACTGAAAGAACTTCTGAAAAAACATCCGGAAATCAAGTTCCTTTCTCTAGTTGCTGTTGATTTGGGCAACAACCACACAGATGAGAAGATTCCTGTGGAAATGGTCATCGACAACACTGAAAAGTTCCTGGAGATGGGTGTTCAAACCGACGGATCCAGCGTCTATCTGCCCCGAATTGCGGATATCAACAATGCCAGGGTGGACCTGATCCCTGATTTGAACGTCCGCTGGTTCGTGGATTACAATTACGATAACGTGCTCCCTGAAACAGGAATGCCTATAGGTACCCTGATCATCCCGGCTTACCTGATGCATGAGGGAACTCTTGTGGATTCACGGGCGGTGCTGCAAAACGCAGAACGTTGTCTGGATATGGAACTTAGGAAACTCTTCAAGAAACACCCGGAGCTTTGCAAGGAATTCAAGATCAGTTCATCGGAAGATATCGAAAGCATCATCCTGACCACGGCCACCGAATTGGAATTCTGGGTTAGTACACCGGATTACAAGTCCGAGGTTGAAAAACTATCAGCATCTCAAACTCTGAAAGAGCAATACTGGAAACGTACAGTCGGCCCTGTCCGATCCGCACTGGAAGAAACTCTGATTCATCTTAACCGCTTAGGGCTGGAAGCTGAAATGGGCCATAAAGAAGTAGGCGGAGTTCCCTCCAAGATTGCGGGCAGCAATGTATTCACCCACATCATGGAGCAGCTTGAGATTGATTGGAAATTTGATGCAGCCCTTCAGGCTGCCGATAACGAAATGTTCGCAAAAGATTACATAAGCGACATTTTCCATAAGCATGGCCTGAAGATCACCTTCAACGCAAAACCAATTGAAGGTGTTGCAGGCAGCGGTGAGCACCATCATGTAGGCATTGCCATGAAACTCAAAAATGGTAAGATGGTCAATCTCTTCACTCCAGCTGACCCCGGTATGCAATATCTGAGTACGCTTGGTTATGGTGCATTCATGGGCTTACTTAAGAACTATGAAGTCATCAACCCCTTCGTCACCAGTACAAATGATGCCTTTAACCGCCTGAAGCCCGGTTTCGAAGCACCGGTATGTATTGTTGGATCTCTGGGCCACTCAGTTGATATTCCAACACGGAACAGAACCGTCCTGTGCGGTTTGGTGCGCGACCTTGATAGCCCTCTTTCAACCAGGTTCGAGCTCAGAGCACCAAACCCCAACACCAATTCTTACCTCGCAATGGCCGCTGTATTCCTTGGCATGTTGGATGGCATGGAAGCTGCTGCAAAATCAGGCAAAACCTATGATGAACTGGAGAGGGAATTCAGCAAGAATCCTGGCGAACCCGGCTTCTACCTGGAAAAGAATCGTCAATACCGTTCCGAAGAGGATGTATTTGAAGATTTTACTCAAGAGGAAAGGGACAGTTTGTTCGGAAAGCCCCCTGCAACCGTTTGGGAGAATGTTAGGGCTCTTCAGACCCATCCCGAGAAGCGAAAGATCCTCAATCGATGCGATGTGTTCCCTGAAGCAATCATCGAATCCTATGAACTCTCTGTTCTGGCTCAGTGGACCAATGAGATTTCCGGGCGGATTATCCCGAAGAACATGCAAATTGTACGGGATGCCGCTAAGCTTCATAGCAACGACATGGAAAATGTAGCTGATCTGGATGTGGTAATGTGGGAAAAAATCAATAGCATGCGTCTTTATCTGATGAAGGACACACTGGACAAGGAATCCCTTTTCACCCGGATCAGGAAAGCTGTTGAGGCCGGGGACTATGATGAGGTTTCAGCCATGCAGGTTGAATTGATGCAGGATATGAAAAAATTGACTGTTCTATATTCTGAATACCGTCACAATCTTTTTATCAACTGATCAGAGCAGATGGAGAGATTCAAAAGCCATGAAATCCAATGTATATTCGGGTTCATGGCTTTTGTGCTGTCTTCATGGTTGGCACTGTTCTTCATTATAATAGACTTAACCCTTAAAAATGTTTATAATGGTTGAGTGGATTTCCATGAACAGGTGTTTTGAGAAAAGTGATGAGGTGGCCTTGATGGTGCTGGAAATAGATGGCATGAAACTGAATTACAAGAAACAAGGGAGCGGCCGAAAGGTCATTCTCCTTCATGGCTGGGGTGGAAGTGCGGACAGTTTTCTTCCGGTTTTCAATCACCTTTCATCTTTCTGCGAGGTATATGCTTTGGATTTTCCGGGTTTCGGGGAATCTGATCCTCCCACGGTGCCCTGGGATGTAACAGATTATTCCCAGATGCTTCTGAAATTTTTCAAAATGCTTGAAATCGATAAGGCGGTATTGATCGGGCATTCCTTCGGGGGTCGTGTTTCTATCCTGTTCTCAGCTATGAATCCTTCATACGTTGAGAAGGTGGTTCTGGTTGACAGCGCCGGAATTATTCCTAAAAGGACATGGAAGTATCATTTCAAGGTGAATCGGTTCAAGCTGGCAAAAAGGCTCTTCATGCTGATTCCGGCAAAGGGGAGTAAGGAAGAACGGCTGGAATCCTTCTACAAGAAGTATGGTTCATCGGACTATAAACAGGCGGGATCCGCATTGCGGCAGACCTTCGTAAAGGTTGTGAACCAGGATCTGCGCGGCTATCTGCCGAGGATAAAGGCCTCCACCCTATTGATTTGGGGAGAGGATGACCAGGATACACCCCTTTATTTCGGTCAGATCATGGAAAAAGAAATACCGGATGCCGGACTTGTTGTATTCAAAGACGCAGGTCATTTTTCGTATCTGGATAAAATCAATGACTTCAATATCATCGTATCAAAATTCCTGGAGGGCAGAAATTGATGGCAATGACTCTTTACATAGCGGCGACGGCCGTGTTCATACTCGCTGCCTGGCAGGAGAGCCGAAGACACTTGCATATGGCACAGCTGGAAGGGTACAAACCCAGCCAATATCTGAACTGGATCCGTCATAATGCGCGGACTGCATTTTTGAAACGACAGCCTGTGCGCGTAAGGAATGGTAAGGCAGATGCTGCAAAGAAGCCTCTGGCGTTCACCCACAGAGCCATCAGGCTATTGATCGTCAATGGGGTTCTGCTTGCACTTTGGCTTGGACTGAGCGCGTTGATGACAAACAGCTTTACGAATTTCGCTTTCATGCTGTTCATCATCAGTTATCTGATGCCTGTGAATATGCTTCTGGCCACATATATCGCTTTTCCCATGGAAATGTCCATTCAAAAGGGCTACTACCGGGATGCTCAGAGAAAAATCAGTTCCATGAAAAAGCTGATTGTCATTGGAATTACCGGCAGTTATGGGAAAACAAGCACGAAGTATTTTCTGAAGACCATTCTTTCCGAGAAATTCAACACGTTGATGACCCCGGAAAGCTACAACACACCCATGGGTATTACACGTGTCATCCGGGAGCAGCTTACGGAAGAGCATGAGGTGTTTGTCTGTGAAATGGGCGCCCGCAATGTGGGGGATATCCGTGAACTGACGGAACTGACCCATCCGACGATCGGAATTCTAACCTCGGTTGGGCCTCAGCATATGGAGACGTTCAAGAGCATCGATGCTATCAAGGGCACAAAGAATGAGCTGATAGAAGCATTGCCTCTGAACGGCACAGCAGTATTCAACGGAGACAGTCCGATCTGTAAGGAACTGGCAGCTGCTACTCCGGTTGAAACGCTGGTATACAGTGTCAGTGAGGATATTCAGGATTATGCAGCGACAGCGACTGATGTCGTCACAACGGAAAAAGGACTTCGCTTCACAGTCAAAACCAAGGATGGTTTGAGCATTGATTGCCAGACTGGTCTCCTTGGAAAGCATAATGTCAGTAACATTCTGGGTTCGGTATGCGTAGCCCTGAAGCTGGGCCTAACAGCGGAACAGATACAGATGGGCATATCCAAAATCAAGCCGGTGCCTCATAGGCTGGAGCTTATGCCAACATCCAACGGCGTGATTGTAATAGATGATGCCTTCAATTCCAATCCTGCAGGCGCCAAAGAAGCCATGGAGACAATCCGCGAGCTGGGAACAGGCAGGAAAATCGTCATCACTCCCGGTATGGTGGAGCTGGGAGCGGTTGAAGCAGAGGAGAACCGTAAGCTAGGAAGGATCATGGCAGACTGCTGCGATTACGCTATCCTGATCGGACTCAAACGGAGTCAGCCCCTTGTTGACGGGCTGCTGGAAGGAGATTTCCCTCAGGACAGGATATTTGTCGTTGCAACGCTTAATGAAGCGACGGCGAAGCTAGGACAAGTTGTAAAGACCGGTGATGTCGTGCTTTTTGAAAACGACCTGCCGGATAATTATGATGAATAGCTGATCGATAGTTGCTTGAATGGAGGATGAATATGAGTAAAACAAAAAAGATGAATATAGGTGTAATGTTCGGAGGCCGGTCCGTGGAACATGAGGTTTCGGTCATTACAGGTCTGCAGGTCATTGAGAACATCGATCGCTCCAAGTATGATGTGACTCCCGTTTTTATCAGCAAGGATGGGGACTGGTATACCGGTAAGGAATTGCTGGATATCAAACGATATAAGGACATTGGCAAGCTTCTGTCCAAGGTGAAGAAGGTATATCTGCCTCCGATTCC
Organism: uncultured Peptostreptococcaceae bacterium; assembly: GCA_964511875.1. Classification (GTDB taxonomy): domain Bacteria; phylum Bacillota; class Clostridia; order Peptostreptococcales; family Acidaminobacteraceae; genus CAZEHS01. The sequence goes on along the minus strand of CAZEHS010000005.1, from coordinate 7,595 downwards.
CGGCCTGGCACAGCTTCACTTCCATGATCAGCCGACAGGGTTCTTCAAGAAAGCGGCTGAGCCTTTGAAACTGGATGTGGTCATACCGGCCCTTCATGGAACGAATGGAGAGGACGGTGCCCTTCAGGGTCTGCTGAAGCTTGCTAACATTCCTTATGCAGGATGCGGCGTCATGGCTTCAGCAGTTGGAATGGACAAGATTGTCATGAAGGATATCTTCAAAGCAAATGGTATTCCCACGGTTGCTTATACCTGGTTTCTGAGAAAAGAATATGAATCTGACAGAACTGCTGTAATTGCCCGCATCGAAGGGAAACTTAAATTCCCGCTTTATGTGAAGCCTGCCAATCTTGGGTCCAGCATCGGCATCAGTCGGGCCAATGACCGCGAGCAGCTGATATCGGCTATTGAAATCGCTGGGATGTACGATAGGAAGATCATTGTCGAGGAAAGTATTGAGAATCTTATCGAAATAAACTGCGCGGTATTGGGCACGGATCACGAGGTTCAGGCCTCGGTCTGTGAACAGCCTGTATCATGGGAAACCTTCCTGAGCTTCGATGACAAGTACATGCGAAGCGGCAGCAAAGGAATGAAATCCGCCAGTCGGAACATTCCCGCTCCCATTTCAGAAGAAAAATCCGATGAAATTAAAGCCTTGGCTATGAAAGCATTCCAAGTGCTGGATTGTTCCGGTGTATCCCGTGTTGATTTCCTGATGGACAAGAATTCGCTGGCTGTTTACGTCAATGAAATCAACACCATCCCAGGTTCCTTTGCATTCTATCTTTGGGAGCATGATGGGATGAGCTTCGCCGCTCTTTTGGACCGCCTGATTGAAATTGCCCTGAGAAACCATCTTGATCAGAACAATAATTTTTATTCATATGACACAGAACTTCTTCAGAAGGCAAGTACTCAGGGAGCCAAGGGCGCAAAGGGCTCAAAATCCTGAGTGAATCGGATGAAATACCCCATTAAACGACTCCATAGACATCAAAAAGGACTTCAGGCATTGCGCTGAAGTCCTTTTTAAATTGGTATAAGTTGAAGCTTCGAGAATATTCGCACTATCAGAATCAAATTGAGGATTGGAACATGCTCTTAAGAGACAAAACATACTTGACAGATATGAAAATAAAACATATTATAAAAACATATTAATCATACAGTAATAATATGCATACCAAATGGAGGAACCACCCATGGCTAAAATCGCGAAAAGTCTGACAGATCTGATAGGGAACACCCCGCTTTTGGAGTTAGAGAATTACAGTCGAAATGAAGGTCTGGAAACCGGCATCATCGCAAAACTGGAATATTTCAACCCAGGCGGAAGCGTGAAGGACCGGATCGGCCATGCCATGGTTGCGGATGCAGAAGAGAAAGGTCTTCTAAGGCCGGGTGGTGTGATTATTGAACCTACAAGTGGAAACACGGGGATTGCCCTGGCATTCGTAGCCGCCGCAAAGGGGTACAGGCTGATACTGACCATGCCGGATACCATGAGCATCGAGCGCCGCAACCTTTTAAAGGCTCTGGGTGCTGAACTGATCCTGACTCCGGGCTCTGAAGGCATGAAGGGAGCCATCAAGGCTGCTGAAGAACTGGCTGCCGGCCAGCCTGGTTCTTACCTGCCTCAGCAGTTCAACAATCCTGCCAATCCGGAGATTCATCGGAAAACAACTGCAGAAGAAATCTGGAAGGATACAGACGGTCAGGTGGATATCATTGTCGCCGGTGTAGGAACAGGCGGCACCATCACAGGCGTTGGAGAAACACTCAAGGCTAAAAAGCCCGGAATCAGAGTGGTTGCCGTAGAACCTTCGGATTCTCCAGTTCTTTCAGGTGGCAGTCCGGGCCCCCATAAGATTCAGGGGATAGGTGCCGGTTTTGTTCCAAAAGTACTGAATGAGGGAATCGTCGATGAAATCATCCAAGTAAAGAACGATGAAGCCTTCGATGCGGCACGGAAGCTGTCTAAGATGGAAGGCCTCCTGGTAGGAATATCCTCCGGCGCTGCAGTCTTTGCAGCGGCTCAACTGGCCAGACGTGCTGAAAATAAGGGAAAAACAATCGTTGTGATCCTCCCGGATACCGGCGAGCGTTATCTTTCCACTCCACTTTTCCAGGAGGCATAGGAATCTTCAAATGTGTTGTAATCTGGAACGATATCAATCACAATGATTCTATGCGAATATTGCTGAATGATATCAACAGTCAGAAAGGACACGGATATGGATAATGACATGCTCAGATTTTCCAGACAAATAATTCTTGACGGCATTGGCTTTGAAGGACAGAAAAAACTGAAAGAAGCGAAAATTCTGGTTGCCGGCACTGGAGGCCTGGGTTCTCCTGCGCTGACCTATCTGGCGGCAGCAGGGGTTGGTACTATCGGAATTGCGGATTTCGACACCGTAGCTCTTTCGAACCTCAACCGTCAGACTCTACATTACACTGAGGATGAAGGACGGAAGAAGGTCGACTCTGCAACAGAAAAGCTGTTGAGGATGAATCCGGATCTGAATATAATCAAGCACAACCTGCGTATCGATATTGATAACGTTGAGGATCTTGTTCGGGATTATGATGTGGTGATTGATGCTACCGATAACTTTCCGGTACGATACCTGCTCAGTGACTGCTGCTATTTCCTGAAAATCCCCATCATTGAAGGTGCTGCCATCACCTATGACGGTATACTCATGACCATAATCCCCGATAAAACCCCTTGTTACCGCTGTCTTTACCCGATGCCACCGGCTGACGGTGTCATAACAACCTGTACGGATTCTGGGATTCTGGGGATGGTGACGGGGGTAATGGGCTCGCTTCAGGCCCTGGAGGCGGTGAAGGTAGTGCTTGGGCTGGGTGAGACGGTTTCAGGAAGAATCCTTATCTTCGATGCTCTGGATACTGATTTCAGGCGTGTGGAGTGGCCGAAGCGCAAGGAATGCCCCCTGTGCGGCGAGCATCCCACAATCACTGAGCTGGTGGAATATACAGTTAAATGCAAGACCAAGCTTGCCTGGAATCAGGACGAAATCAAATGATCATCAGTTGATACATCATTTGACAATTCAACCCGAAACCTATAAACTTTAATGTGACAGATAGGAATACTATCATTTAACATTCGTTTCGAGGTGCAGAATGAAATTATCAACAAAAGGCAGATACGGCCTCAGATGCATGGTGGATCTTGCACTGACTTCAAGCGGTGAACATGTGGCTCTTTATAGCATTGCGGAACGTCAGGGCTTGTCTGTCCTGTATCTGGAACAGGTGTTTTCAACACTGCGAAAAGCAGGACTCGTTAAGAGTGTGAAAGGCGCTGGCGGGGGCTATTCATTAGCTGATGCCCCATCCAGGATCACTGTAGGATCCGTACTTCGTGCACTGGAAGGCAATATATCCATCGTGAACAGTCTGTCCAAAGAGGATAGCGAGCAGCTCAATAATCTGGAGCGCTGTATCCGCACTACCCTATGGACCAGGATTGATGACAGCATCAGTGATATCATCGATTCGGTGACATTGGAGGATCTGGCTGAGGAATCCATGAAAATGGATTCAAAGGATCATCTGATGTATTACATTTAGATTAAAATATTTTTACTTGTACCCTGTCTGAAATTTGATGATAATGTCTGCAGTCGGCATCCTGAATCTATGTTATTCCATAACTGGGAGGAAACCCAGCTGACCGCAGGCAACTGAAGTGAACGGTTCCATCGGATACGAGGCGGCCAATAATGCAACAAACGGTAACAGTACAGAAACATAGTCGTATCTGATATGCTCCTTAAATCCCTAAAAGACCTGTCAGACTCTCCTATGGAATCTGGCAGGTCTTTAACAAATGGTAACAAGACGCCATAACATCTCTTGATGAAAAGGTCAAGTAGTGCTAAGCTATAGGCAGACGAAGTATTTGGGGACTTATGCCTCTCTATATGGCAAAAAGACTGAAAAAACTGATTATCTTCTTAAGATGCTGGAAATGCTGTGAATTGGCAGAGTAAAACAGCCGAAAATGTAAGAGCGAGTCAGGATGCTAACTACTCCACAAAAATGTCCCAGCTAATCATCAGGTGGTGTATGGAAAAGACAACTTTAGACAGGGCTAAAATCGGATCAATCATTGCAAAAGATGTCTATGCCATAGATGGAAAACTGCTCGTGAAGAAGGGCAGCACGTATAGGGAGCCCCTATACGACCGTTTTCGCGAATATGGCGTACAGGAGATCTTTTTAACTAAAAATGGTGAATTGACGCCTGGAACAGTGTCGGCGATACAATCCTCACTGAATATCCGTGATGTGATTCATGATAAGACACGGATACATGCGAATCTGCAGATGAAAAAGACCATCAGCAGATTAAAAGCTGTGAGCAACAAAAACATACATAGAATCAGCCAGCTTGTTGAAGATATGATTTCAGAGCTATTTGAGAAGAAGGATTTTGTTCTTGCATTGTCCCAGATGCGATCCATCGACGATTATACTTATCAGCATTCGGTGAATGTCGGAGTCCTGTCACTGATGATCGGTATAGACATGAACCTTGATAATCATTCGCTTAAGCAGCTTGGCGTCGGTGCGATGCTTCATGATATTGGAAAAACAATGGTTCCTGAGGATATCATCAAAAAACCTTCGGAACTGACCCGTGATGAATACGCAGAGGTCAAAAAACATACATACTATGGTTACGAAATGCTGCGGCAGACTGATATTTCTGAAGAGGCCGCTCAAATTGCACTTTATCATCATGAGAAATTTGATGGAAGTGGTTATGGTAAAGGATTGAGAAGCAGTAAAATCCCTTTGTTCTCAAGAATCGTTGCTGTGGCAGATGTATATGACGCCATGTCGAATGACCGGATTTATCAGCGAAAAACAGCTCATGATAAGGTTTATAGGGAGATCACCCATCTTGGGGATATTCATTTCGACACAGAAATAATGGTTATTTTTGCCAGGCATCTTAATATCTATCCTACTGGAACCGGAGTTATCCTCAATTCAGGGCAGAGAGGAATTGTCCTGGAACAGAACAGACTGTATCCCGAAAGTCCATTCGTCAGGGTATTCACTCCTGAGAATCGGGATCTGAGAAGACTCTATTATGATCTTGATCTTTCACTTGAAAGAGGATGTTTTATATTGGACACTTTTTAACACTTTGGAAATCGGTGTTGAGGAGTGTTCATTTTATTTTTGAAGACGGATAATTATGAACTTTTTTTGAACTTTTCGACTGGATATTGCATGTTGCTCATTAAGGAGTAAAATTAAAGTATGAGCTAGCACTCGTTAATACAGAGTGCTAAAAAAGAAATGAGGTGAGCTTGTGGATCAGAATAAGATGACTAAAGGCACGATCAATGCACTGAACCATGCACAGATGATCGCTGCTGATTATGGGAATGCCACCATCGATCCGGAGCATCTGCTGATGGGGCTGGTTGATCAGAAAACGGGGCTCATTCGGGAGATACTGATCAAGCTGGGGGTAGAACCAGGCGTATTCGCTGGAGAATTGGAAACTGTTCTAAGCAGTAAACCCAAGGTTTCCGGACAGACCGAACGTTATCTGTCTTCAGACGGGCAGCGGGTCATCTATACCGCCGAGAAGCATGCGGAACGATTGAAGGATGAGTTCATCAGTGTTGAACATCTCCTGTTGGCGCTGATAAACTCGGACTGCAGGGCATTGAAGGACCTGTTCAGAAGGCATGGAATCACAGAAGACAGTGTGATGAAGGTCCTCAAGAGCATACGGGGCAATCAGCGTGTTACCAGCGATGATCCGGAACAGGTTTATAATGTGCTCGAGAAATATGGGTCGGATCTAGTTGAAATGGCACGATCCAATAAACTGGATCCTGTAATCGGTAGAGATGAAGAGATTCGCCGGACCATAAGGATCCTGTCCCGAAAAACCAAAAATAATCCGGTACTGATTGGAGAGCCAGGCGTGGGTAAAACTGCTATTGCTGAAGGTCTTGCTCATCGTATCGTTAAAGGTGATGTGCCGGAAAGTCTTAAAAGAAAGACCATTTTCTCACTTGATATGGGGGCTCTGATTGCCGGGGCTAAATTCAGAGGGGAATTTGAGGAGCGGCTGAAGGCCGTATTGGATGAGATCAAAAAGAGTGACGGGCAGATAATCCTCTTCATAGATGAACTCCATACGATTGTCGGTGCTGGAAAGACGGAAGGTGCAATGGATGCGGGAAACATGCTCAAGCCTCTTCTTGCACGAGGAGAGCTGAACTGTATCGGTGCAACAACACTGGCAGAGTACAAAAAGCACATTGAAAAGGACTCGGCACTTGAAAGACGATTCCAACCGGTGATGGTTCTTGAGCCTACTGTTGAAAGCACCATTACAATCCTTCGCGGTTTGAAAGAAAGGTATGAGCTGTTCCATGGGGTGCGTATCAGCGATCATGCCCTTATCCAGGCTGCAGTACTTTCGGACCGCTATATATCAGACCGTTTCCTGCCGGATAAGGCTATAGATCTTGTTGATGAGGCTTGTGCACTAATCAGGACGGAAATGGAGTCCATGCCGCTGGAGCTGGATGAGATTTCCCGTAAAATGATGACCATTGAGATCGAACTGGCTGCACTGAAAAAGGAGAATGATGCCCAATCCATCGCCAGGAGTGAATCTCTGAGAAAGGAGCTCTCGGAACTGAAAGCCGCATTTGATCAAAAAAGCGGCCAATGGCAGAATGAGAAATCCGCTGTGGATCGGGTAAGTGCCTTAAAAGCAGAAATTGACGGGGTAAACACTGCAGTTGAGAAGGCTGAACGTGAATACGATCTTAATAGGGCGGCGGAACTCAAATATGGGAAACTGCCTGAACTCAGGAAAGAATTGGACCGTCTCAGTGATTTAGGGTCTGATGTGAAGGAGGACAGGCTTGTACGTGAAGTAGTGACGGCAGATGAAATCGCCGGCATCGTGTCAAGATGGACAGGCATACCACTTGAACGTCTGGTGGAAGGGGAGAGAGAAAAACTCCTGCATCTGGATATGATGCTCCACCAACGGATTATCGGGCAGGATGAAGCCGTGGAAAAAGTGGCTGATGCGATTCTCAGATCCCGGGCAGGCATCAAGGATCCTAAGAAGCCCATTGGTTCATTCCTGTTCATGGGGCCGACGGGTGTCGGGAAAACAGAGCTGGCCAAAGCTCTGGCTGAACAGCTCTTCGATTCCGAACAGAATATGATACGTATTGATATGAGTGAATATATGGAGCGGCATAATGTGGCCAGACTTATAGGCGCCCCCCCTGGGTATGTAGGATATGAGGAGGGCGGACAATTGACTGAAGCAGTGCGCCGCAAGCAATACGCAGTTATTCTATTTGACGAAGTGGAAAAAGCCCACCCGGATGTATTCAATGTACTCCTGCAAATACTGGATGATGGACGTGTCACAGATTCACAGGGGCGAACTGTCGATTTCAAGAATACAGTCATCATCATGACATCAAACCTGGGCTCCTAGTATCTGCTCAATGGTATTGAAGAATAGTGCGAAATTCCCGAGGAGGCCAGATCGGCCC
>CAZEHS010000004.1:0-83455 GCA_964511875.1 uncultured Peptostreptococcaceae bacterium | reverse complement strand
TCTCTACTCCCGCTTTAGAAGCGGGAGTCTTAGAACTGTTAGGCATCGGATAAACGCCCCCAGCAGTTGCTAGAGGCGTTCATCTCACAGGTCCATTTTGACGGAGAGATAGGGATTCGAATATAGGAACCTTTCAGTTCATCAGATTTCAAGTCATGCATGTTCCGCATGCCATTATCCCAATTCCGATATGATATCTTCGTACAATACGACTTTATTTCTTCCGCTTCTTTTTGCCAGATAGAGCGCTTTGTCTGCAAGTTCGATTAGGAGGTCAGGATTCTTGACATAATCGGGATATGCAGAAACTCCAATTGATGCAGTAATATGAATTGACTCCTTATGTTTAATCTGAAATTCTTTCGTTTCAATTGTTCTTCGAATTCTTTCAGCAACTTCAACAGCATGCGAAGCTGGACAATCCTGAAGTATGACCGAAAACTCTTCTCCGCCATTGCGGGATACAATATCAAAAGATCGGCATGTCTCAACCAGCAGCTCTGCAAACTTTTTTAATATGACATCTCCAGTCGCGTGTCCATAAGTGTCGTTAACCTGCTTGAAAAAATCAATATCAATCTGGAGGTAAGCCATTCGCTCACCTTTCCTTGAACTTCGGTTGATCGCCTTATTGAATTCTATATCGAAGCCCCTTACGTTGTTCAGTCCTGTAAGGAAATCCATTGTGGTTTCCTTGGATATGCGTGAGTAATTATTATGAAAATCTATGTAGTAGTTGATCAGATGAAAGAGATAATAGGATAGGACCGTGTTAGCTAAAATGAATACCGTGATGATTGCGAAATAATTTGGGGCTTTGTGTAAAACATATGTAATGAATATGAATCCAGTAAAGACATTCCAGATATAACACGCTATCCATTTCGACCTGAAGCTCTTGAACTTGTAGCATGCATAGCTTGTACCGAGTGTCAGAAAAAGAATCGAAACAAGCGCAATGATTGAATTTGTCGATAAACCCCAGTGAATGATCCTCATGCTGCCAATGACCATTGCTGTTATGACAGCAGATAACGGTCCGCCCCCGATGGCGCTGATAATCACCATGAGATTCCTTGAATCAACGATGATCCCCGGCGAAACAGCAATGCTGTTGATCATTAGGTGAAACCCTATTAATCCATTAATCAATCCGAATGCCATTCTGGATGCATAGGGGTGTCGATAAAAGTACTCACCTTTAAGCCGATAAATATGATAATACACGCCAACTACTGCTAAAGTGATAAAAACGTTAATCAGAATGGGATTAAGCATAACCAGGTCACGTCCCTTGATGTGGAATGAACTCATATAGCTGATAATCACCTAATCTCAGCACATATGCAGTATTAAGCTGATTATACTGTATATACGACAATCAAACCAATAGTTTCGCTACCGGAATTCAATTGTTCGCATCCCCGCTTTTTCAATAATCTTCTGGACACGTTCAACGTCCATAGCAGTAGGAACTTCAAACGTAGGAGCAGCAAGTCCCAGAGAGCTGTACTTGCCTGATCCGAAATTGTGATAAGGGAGTATTTCGATTTGCGCTTCCGGTGCTGCCTCTCTGATAAACCGAGCAGTTTCTACGAGATTTTCTGCATCATCATTAATGCCCTTGATCAATGGTATACGAATGATCGTACGAACCCCCAGTCGACCAATGCGCTTGATATTCTCCAGAATCTCTCTATTGCCTTTTCCGGTAACGCTACGGTGAACCAAGTCATCCATATGCTTTATATCGGCAAAGACCAAAGACAGCTTTCTTATATGATGTTCCAGTTCTTCCCACCGAAAAGAACCTGAGGTTTCAATGGCCATATCCACTCCAAGGTCGTCAAAAGCATCGATCAACGCTCTAAGGAAGCCCGGCTGATGAGCGGGCTCCCCACCGGAAAATGTGACGCCTCCCCCGGATGCCCGAAAAAAAGCAGCGCTCCGTAGAACTCTTTGGATCACTTCTTCCACTGTCATTACCATGCCCTCTTTCACCCAGGTTTCCGGGTTGGCACACCACTGACACCGCAGGGGGCATCCAGCCAAAAATACTGTTGTACGGATGCCCTCCCCATCATGGACCGAGAATTCCTGAATCTGTGACACGACTCCGGCAACGTCTTTCATCAGACCTCCTACAATATGCTGTGAGCATTCCTGGCAATCACAGCTTCCTGAACTTCCCGTGACAGATTCACAAATTGTGTACTATACCCTGCCACTCGCACCAACAGGTCCCGGTAGTCCATGGGATTTTCCTGTGCCTTTCTAAGTACCTCGGTAGAAGTGCAGTTGAATTGGACATGAAAGCCCCCCAAGCTGAAGAAGCCCGCTATCATTGCCTTGAAATTAGCTATGCCACGGCCGGTTTCCAACAGGTCCGGTGTAACGCGCAGGTTAAGCAGGGTACCTCCCGTATGGAGATCATGGTTCAATTTGGCGGCAGAACGCATTGCCATCAGAGGAGTTCCCACATCACTGCCTACGAACGGAGAAACACCTTCCGAAAGCGGCATCTTGCTTTTTCGGCCACAGGGAGTGGCACCGACAACCTTCCCGGCCGGAATGTAATTTGAAATACCCATGAAAGCCGTATTGAAAGGGGACCCGAAAATATCTTTATATTGTCTGGTCTCGTGGTAATAGAAGCGGGAAATATCTCGGGCGATCTGATCCACGTAATCACTGTCATTACCGTATTTCGGCACAGCCATCACCTGATCCCGCAAACTCTCCCACCCTGTCCAGTCAGCTGCCATCGCCTGTGAGAAATCATCAAGGCTTGCGGTTTTTTGTTCAAATACCAGTTGTTTTATTGCTGCCAGTGAGTTTGCCACGGCTCCGATTCCGATTCCGGTAAGCACTGGTCCTACATTGTAGCGCGCTCCTCCTTTGCTGAGGTCCTTACCTTTTTCCATGCAGCCATCAACACAGGTTGACAGGAATGGCCTGGGAACCATCTCACGGTGAAGCTGCTGAGCAGCGATGGTGCCGACCACCGAGTGTTTCACCAGGTACGCCAACTGTCTTTTAAAAGCCTCTTCAACTTCACTGTAGTTCTGGTATCCCGACAAAGGCATCATCGGGATCCCCATGGCATTTCCGGATAATCGGCTTTTTCCTTCATTCAGAGCGTACTCCAAAGCTGCTCCGAAGTTTACATTCACGGCAGCTGTCCACTGCCCTGTTTTTCTAAAATGAGGTACAACACACCCGCAGTTGCTCCAGTCCCGGGCATCTTCAGGGTCATATCCTGCCTGCATCAGCATTTTAGCTCCCACTTCATCATTGTGGATTGCAGGAAAACCGGTTCCGGTGCGAACCAGTTTGACCACTTCTGTAAAAAAGCCCTCCGGGCAATCCGGATGGATCCGAACACTAAGCCCTGGCTGGTGCGTCTTCACGCTTGCTGTTGCCTTCAGGCACATATACGAAAGAGCATTCGTGCCGTCAGATCCATCCCGTTTTCGACCGCCTATAGTCAGATTCTGAAACTGATTATACCCTGCAAAGAAATCCGCCGTATTTGCAGAAATGGTCCAAACCCACTCCGAAAGCTTGATCCATAAAGCCTCAATCAATTCCTGGCACTGCTCCGGGGTGACCCTTCCCTTTGCGATGTCTGCATCGTAATAGGGTATCATATACTGATCGAACCGGCCTAAGTTCAATGCCAGGGGATTTTCCGAAAGAATGCCCCCAAGTTGTACGAACCACACGAACTGAATCGCCTCATGAAAGGTTTCCGGGGGACTTGCCGGAACTTTTCTACACACCCTGGCGATCTCCAGAAGCTCCCGTTTCCGTTCAGGATCCGCTTCCGAAACGGCCAGCTCCGCCGCATGATCTGCGTAACGTTCCGCTAAATTCATGATTCCCTCAGCTGCCAGAATCACAGACCGGTAGAATTCCATCTGATCCAAAGCCTCATCCGATAAAGGCTCCAGCTTCTCTAACTTTTCTTTTGCCTCTTTTAAGATGCCACGATATCCAAGGGGGAATAGCCTGTCCTGATAATCCGGTGTGATTTCTCCAACAGCCTGCCGCCATTTTGAATCGTTGTCGATTATTCCTGTATCAATAAGGATCTTCGCAGTATCCTCAGGGATACGGCTGAGAAACGCCTCTTCTAAAGATTTACCCTTCCAATATGGAAATATCTGTTCCCGAACAAAAGACCGCTGTTCCTCTGTCATATAGTACGGATCCTGGGAGCGGGTTTCAAAGGTATCCATCTCCCGATCCACCCATTTCCAGGAGAACTCCGGAGTCAATATACCGCTGCGTCGGAACATGCCGGCTGACCCGACAATCAACTCATTCGGAAAAATCGTCACCGGCAGTTTTTCACAGGTATCCCTGAATGCTTTTGCCCTGCGGATAGCCACAGACTGGCCTTCAGAGCTCCGGTGAGACTCTGTCCATATTTCTGCCCGTTTGCAACAGACTGCTGGCTTTGAATTGACATATTCCTGCCTGAAGGATTCGATTCGATCTGTCTGACTCATACTGGCACCTCCAAAAGTGTTGGTCGAGCCTGATATTATATCTTAAACTATATAATATATTAAACCGTACCCCTGAAACCTGAATATGTCAATCGTTTTGAAAGGAGTCTGTCTTTCGATTCGGTCTCTTGTTATCAGTATTCGCACCGTCTCAACAGCGTATTCCATTTCTGGTCTATGTCCTGCTGAATGGAATGAATCAGATGTTCGTTTTCTCTGCTGAAAAGGTGTTTGAATCGTCCCTGAGGCTTAAGAAAATCTTCGATAGGGAGCTTTTTTGCAGGTTTATGAGTAAGCTGCCACTGACCATCAACCACCTCGAACATCGGCCAATAACAGGTATCCACAGCCAGCTTGCAGATTTTCATCAAATCTGAAGCTTCATACCGCCACCCTCTGGGACATGGTGCCAATACATTGAGAAATGACGCTCCAGGGGTATGAATTCCTTTGTGGGCCTTCTCGTGAATATCCTTCATATTGCCTAAAAAGGTTGTCTGACCGATATAAGGGATCCCATGAGCGGCCATGACAGCCGTCATATCCTTGCGATTCTGCATCTTCCCCTTTGATAATTCACCCACAGGTGTGGTTGTTGTATCTGCATATGCCGGAGTGGCAGAGGAACGCTGGACGCCAGTGTTCATATACGCACCGTTATCATAACAGACATACAGCATATCGTGGTTCCGTTCCATTGCGCCTGAAAGGGATTGGAAACCGATGTCGTAGGTTCCTCCATCACCGCCGAACGCAATGAATTTGTAATTCTTCCGTACCTTACCTTGTTTTTTTAATGACCTATAAGCCGCTTCAACTCCACTGGTCGTGGCAGCAGCATTCTCGAATGCGTTATGGATGAATGAATCCTTCCATGAAGTGTATGGATACATGAATGTCGATACTTCCAGGCAGGAGGTCGCGCACCCGATTACTGCCTCATCTTCAGGATTTATGGCGCGAAGGACACTGCGCACCGCCACCGGAGCACCACACCCTGCGCACATCCTGTGTCCTCCCTCCAGCCGCTCAGGCCGGTCCAGCATTTTTTTCAGGTTATAATTATCCAATGATGTTCCCCTCCTGTTCCCGAATGCCAAAATAACAGTAGTCGAGCTCTCCTGTGATCGGTTTTTGCCCCGCTGTCATGTCAGTGAATAATCGTTCCACATCATCAACCCTCAAATCCTTACCGCCCAAGCCGTAAATGCAGCTGATAATCTCAGGGCGGCACTCCACACCATAGAGGGCCGAACGGATTTCATTGAAGAGCGGGCCGCCGGTATCCGAGAATCCATCCACCCGATCCATTACAGTGATGCATTTCAGGTGTTTCAGTGCCTCAGCCAGCTCTCTGGCCGGAAATGGCCGAAACACTCTTATTTTAAGAACACCGGCTTGGATGCCCCGCTCTCTCAAATTATCTACTGCGTCCTTCGCTGTGCCGGCAGCCGAACTGATAATAACAATTCCGACCTCAGCGTCCTCCAACCGGTAAGCTTCAAAAAATCCGTACGCGCGCCCTGTCATCTGCTCGAATTCTGATGCCACCTTCAGAATCACCTGTTTTGCTTCGTGCATGGATTGTGCCTGCATCCGTTTATGCTCCATATAGAATGCCGGTGTGTCATATGGACCGACTGACATAGGACATAAATCATTGAGCAGATAGGCTTTCGGCTCATAACTGCCTGTAAAGGATTTTACTTTACTGTCTTCCAAGAGTGTAATATTCTCTACTGCATGGCTGGTAATGAATCCGTCCTGGCAGACCATCACCGGAAGTTGAACATCCGGGTGCTCACCAATACGAAACGCCTGTATAAAATTGTCATAGGCTTCCTGATTGTTTTCCGAGTATATCTGAATCCAGCCGGAATCCCTGGCCCCCATGGAATCGGAATGATCGGCATTGATGTTGATGGGGCCCGAGAGCGCCCGGTTAACTACCGCCATGGTGATGGGAAGCTTGTTTGATGCTGATACATAGAGCATTTCCCACATCAAAGCCAAGCCACAGGAGGATGTTGCAGTCACCGTCCGGGCACCTGCCGCCTGTGCGCCGATTGCTGCCGAAAGAGCGCTATGTTCACTTTCAACCAACACCTGTACGGTATCGATAACCCCGTCCGCCACATACTGTGCCACATACTGAGGAATCTCAGTAGACGGTGTGATCGGGAAAGCCGGCATCACATCCGGATTCACCTGTCTTATCGCTATGGCGATGGCTTCATTACCTGACATTCTGTCCTTACTGCCCATTCTGTTACCCCCTTATCCCGGTTTCTTCCGAAGTCATTTCAATCGCATTGAACGGGCATACCTGGGCGCAGATCCCGCAGCCTTTACAAAAACCGAAGTCAAAATCCCCACGTAAACCTGCATTCACTGGTATGGAGAGATCCGGACACACCGGAGCACAAAGGAGACACTGCCGACATTTTTCCGAAGAGAAAATCGGAATCTGCGTGCGCCAATCCCCGGTTTTGAATTCCCGTGAATTCCCGGAAGCCTGAATTGTCCCCCCAGGAGTGAGTTGCTGCCAAGGGGTGTTTTCCGTAATCGGTTTATTTGTCATTGATTCTTAACCTCCCGCAAAGTCATGATCAAAGCCTCCATATTGCCGTCAATCATCTCCGGCTTGGAAGAAAATTTATGGTCAAATGATTTACGCATTTCCGCTACCAATGATTCCTCATGCAGGATTCCACTGACTGCAGCCACGGCAGCAAGCATCGGCGTATTTGGGAAATACCGCCCCAGACATTTTTCTGAGATGGTCCGGGCATCCACCACATGGAGTCGTCCGCAATAACCTCCCAGTTTTGTGCGCATTTCATTGCCTGTCAAACGGGTATTGATGACAAGGGATCCTTCAGGCTTCAGTCCTTTCAGAACATCTACCGTCCCAATCAAGCTTTCGTCCACCACAGCCACGCAGTCCGGCTCATAGATATTGGAATGCACCCGTATTTCCTGGCTGCTGATGCGGTTATATGCAGTTATGGGTGCTCCCATCCGCTCTGGTCCATATTCCGGGAAACCCTGCACATACATACCGGTACTGAAGGCCACATCCGCTAATAGCAGAGCTGCTGTCTTTGCCCCCTGCCCGCCTCGGCCATGCCATCGGATTTCAAT
Source organism: uncultured Peptostreptococcaceae bacterium (assembly GCA_964511875.1). Lineage (GTDB taxonomy): Bacteria > Bacillota > Clostridia > Peptostreptococcales > Acidaminobacteraceae > CAZEHS01. The sequence continues at coordinate 75,797 of CAZEHS010000004.1, read as the reverse complement.
CAGTTTTTTCATGAACTGCCTCCTATTCTTGAATACATGGGATTTTAATAAAAATCCGCAGTGTTGGGAATTCCCAAGGAGCTGCGGATTTTCAAAAGCTAAGCCTTTACTGCAATCATCTCAATTTCCACCTGAGCGTCCAGAGGCAGCCGTGCTACTTCTACAGTGGCCCGTGCAGGCTTATTCTCCGTGAAATATTCGGCATAAACGCTGTTGATTCTGGCAAAATCGTCCATATTCTTGATAAACATAGTGACTTTGGCCACATCTGCCGTTGAGGCACCGGCTTCAGCCAGAATGGCTTTACAGTTTTCAAGACACTGGCGGGTCATCTCCTCGATGGTTGCCCCCGTAATTATTCCTTCAATAGGATTGATTGGCAGTTGCCCTGAAACGAAAATCAGATTACCGGCAGCCATCCCTTGGGAATATGGGCCTAGGGCAGCTGGCGCATTTTTTGTTGCAACAGGTTGCAGTTTCATTATTTTCCCCTTTAGCTGATTTTCTTTTTCCTTTTATCTGCCTCTTCCTGGGTCCAAATATCAGAATTCAGCTGCAGTCCGATTTCCGAAGCCACAAAGCGTGCACCACCAGTCCGTTTGTAGTGTTCCAGGGCCTTGAAGACGATCGGCGCTCCAAACAGCAGGATGGGAACGTTGGCATACACCACCATGATGTTGACAAAATCCGAGATGTACCAAAGGTTCCCCAGCTCCAGACCTGCCAGTACGGACAGAGCACCGAAGGGAACGAACACAAGCGCTCCGACAGCTCGGATTCCCATGATGAAGCGCCTATCCCGGGTAATGAGGTTCCCTGAAATTTCAGCGAACAGGATCAGACCCACCAGGGTAGTAAAGGCGAACATAGCGTAGCAGAGACAGACAATGATGGTTACAATCCCATCCATCGATGCGCCCGGGACCAGATACTGAACTGATTTCAGATACACGTCGATTTTCGAGGCTCGTATTGTTTCCCACGCCACACCGGCAGTTCCAGTCCATACTTGAGCCATGACGACCATGAATCCTGTCATGGAGCAAATGATCATGGTATCCAGGAATACGCCAATTGCTTGAATGAAGCCCTGCTCACAGGGATGATCGTTCTCAGATACCGCAGCCGCCATGGTGATCGTACCCTGCCCAGCCTCATTGGACATAAGACCCCGCTTGATCCCTTGGGCCAGAGCAACTCCGAAAGCCCCTCCGAAAATAGCATCCGGCTTGAACGCACCCACGAAAACCGCTTGGAAAAAGTAAGGCAGCAGTGGAAGATTCAATAGGATGATGATGACGACAACCACTGAATAGACAACCGCCATGACAGGTACCATCACGTCGGTAACACTGGTGACCCTGCGTAAACCTCCGAAAACCAGAGTGGCACAGGATACCACGATCAGGACCGCCAAAGTCATATAGACGCCGGAGGTTCGGCTGTATTCAGACCCGGTGATGGTTTCTACAGCAGCCCCCAAGGCTGTGAACATATGGAATGTCTGCCCTGGAACACTGAAAAGTGCATAGATCATGAAAATGATTGATAGGATGACACCTACTATCCGCTTATCGCCCAAAACCTTTTGCCCGTAAAAAGGGAGTCCGCCGACAAACTCTCCAGGAGCCTTTTCCTTGAAAATCTGAGCCATTGTGGCCTCACAAAAGGCAGTTGCCATTCCGAAGAAGGCGGACACCCACATCCAGAACAATGCTCCCGGACCGCCTACTGAAATGGCTCCAGTAACCCCCATGATGTTACCAGGCCCAATCCGCATGGCTGAACTGAGCAGAAAAGCCGCCATGGGGCTTACACCCAGATCTCACGCTTTCTTGGTCATCATGATCCGGAGTCCTTCAGAAAAGCGGACGACCTGTACAAATCCTGTTTTATACGTGAAATAGATACCGGCCCCTACAAGAAGAAGGATTGCAAAGGTGAATTTTCCCAGTACAGGGATACTTGCATACCACTCGAAGTTCGTTGGAAAATCCCAAAGGAAATCGGCTATCGGTACAATGAAGTTGAAGAAGCTGTTGATGCCTTCAAAGAGTCCGTTCATGGTTATCCTCCCGGTTTAGTAAGTGACTTGCAACAGCGCCTGTTCCAGATCTGCCAGAATATCTTCAATGTCTTCAATACCGACTGAAAGTCTTACCAGTCCGTCTGTGATACCTGATTTCAATCGTTCCTCCGGCGGAATGCAGGCATGTGTCATGGAGGCCGGGTGCTGGATCATGGAATCCACACATCCCAGACTTACTGCAAGAGTGTGCATTTTCACTGCATTCATCATGGTTTCACCTGCCTTGAAGCCGCCCTTAAGTTCAAAGGCAATCATGCCGCCGAACTGGTCCATCTGAGCCTTCGCCAGCTCATACTGCGGAAAATCCGGCAGTCCCGGGAAGTAAACATTTTCAACGGCCGGGTGATTATTCAGAAAATCCGCCACCGTAATCGCATTCGTGCAGTGTCGGTCCATTCGCAGACCCAGTGTTTTAAGCCCACGTGACAGCAACCATGCATCAAAAGGACTGGTGGTGCCGCCGAAATTGTCCAAATGGGGGGATTTCATTTTTGAAATCAATTCCTGGGAAGCTACGATGATGCCGGCTACCACATCACCGTGACCGCAGATATACTTGGTGGCGCTGTGGATGGAAACATCCGCTCCCAATTCAACAGGACGCTGAAGGTAAGGTGTCATAAAGGTGTTATCAACCATGACCACGGCTCCGAAATCATGACCGATAGCACTACAGGCTCGTATATCCACCAGCTTCATCGTTGGGTTAGCAGGGGTTTCAAGATATACAACCTTTGTGTTCTTAGTCATCACTTCCCGCAGTTTCTCCGGATCCGTAGCATCCACAAAGCAAACCTCTATCCCATAGAGAGGGAACATGTCATTCAGCAGCTTGAAAGTTCCGCCGTAAAGCGTATCGGAAGCTACAACCCGATCACCGCTCTTTAAAAATGACATCAGAGCCGTTGCAATTGCAGACATGCCTGAGCTGGTAACCAGTGCAGCCTCAGCGCCCTCCAGTGCAGCCATCTTTATTTGCAGCTCCGTGTAGTTGGGATTTCCCAGCCGTGTATACCTGTACCCATCTTCCGTTCCCGCGAATATACGCCCACCCTGAGCTGCATCGTCGAACTTGAACGTTGACACCTGATAAATCGGGGAGATATGTGATCCCAGATCGTTGTGCTCATGTCCTGCATGAATGGCTTTGCTGTTGAATCCTTTCATCTCCTTCATTCCTTTACCGCCTTTCAGATTTTTGATGTGTCATCGAATGGCCTGGGTATCGCGTTTTTCTGCAACGGCATCCCGGATGCGTTCTAAAGCCTGGTGAAGCACTTGCTTCGAACAGGCAACATTCATTCGCATGAATCTGCTGCCGTTTGGACCATAGTTTATTCCTGCTCCCATCGCTACTCGCGCTTCATTGATCATGAAAGCACTAAGGTCGCCATCATCCATTCCCAAAGCGCTGCAGTCAAGCCAAAGAAGATAAGTGCCCTCTGGATCATTGGGTATGATTTCAGGAATCTCCCGTGCCATATAATCCCGTACAAAGCGGATGTTTCCGGCCAGATACTTCATAAGTGCATCCAGCCACTCCTCGCCATGAAGGAAAGCAGCTTCAACGGCAACAAGACTGAAACAGTTGTTACGGCGAATATCAAGAAGTCCCAAGGCCTGGTCGAACGAGTCACGTTCCTCTTTTCTTGGAAACAGCACGAAGGACGCCTGAAGACCCGCGATATTGAATGTCTTTGTCGCCGAAAGACATGTAATGGTCAAATCACTGATCTCTACCGAAAGTGAAGCGAAGGGAATGAACCGGTTTGGAGCAAATACGAAATCGGCGTGGATTTCATCTGATATAACCCTGACTCCGTGTTTCAGGCACATCTCACTGATTCGTAATAGCTCATCCCGACGCCATACACGCCCAACAGGGTTATGGGGATTGCATAGGATGAACAGTTTTGCCCCTGCTAGTTTACTGTCCAAGTCCTCATAGTCCATAACATACCCTGAAGCATCACGAATCAGATGGTTTTCCACTACCTTTCGTCCTCTGCCCCGTATCACATCATAAAATGGGTTATATACCGGCGACTGAATGACAATCTCATCGCCAGGCGCCGTCATCTTTTCAACAAGAATGCTGAGAGTCATCACCACAGCCGGACTATGAATGACCCACCGAGGATCAATGTCCCAATCATGTCGGGTTCCATACCACCGGATCATCGCTCCATAATATGCCTCAGGTCTGGATGTGTATCCAAAAATACCCTGTTCAGCCCGGCTGATGATAGCCGCCGTCACAGGCTCCGGTGAAGGGAAGTCCATATCCGCTACCCAGAGGGGAATCAGATCAGAACGGCCGAACCTCATCTCCAGCTCTTCAAACTTCGCAGCGCTGTTAGTGCTGCGGTCATAAATCCTGTCAAAATCAAATGACATGTGCTTCCTCCTTAATCCAGGCATTGAGGTTCTTCAACCTCCGGCACACTGAATCTATACCGTCCTACCTTATGAAATACGCAAACCCCATGCCAAATGCAATTTTTAAAACAAGTTTCATGAAGTAGCTCTGTTTTCAAGGCTTCTGCTCCCATGACGATTATAATTACAGAAAATGTCATACAGAACCACGCTGTTCAACCGCTTTTTCGAAAAAAACCGGGAGAACCGGGACATTCATTCGTCCCGCTTCTCCCGGTTTTTCATTTGTTCTCCCAAAGCAACTCCCCGTTGGGTCAGACGAGTACCGCCTCGTCCATTCATCAGCTTCAGTATTCCATGCTGCTCAAGAAATTTCAAAATCCTTCGGCACTGACTTTCTGTAATTCCTGCGGCAACGCCCTCAGGACCTTCTACCAATGACCGTCTGCCTACCCGCTCATTTCTTAATGACGCCTCCATCAGCACCTTCATGATAGCCCCTAATGCCGCTTCTTCTCCTGAAAGTTCCTGGAGCACGCTGTTGAATCTTTCAGAGACCGCCGTTTCAGGCCGATTCTCTCTCCGGCGAAGGTCCAGATTCTTCAGATCACGCTCTTGAATCAACGGTTTATCAAGATACGCCATATATTCCACCGCGTTACGCAGCTCACGGACGTTCCCCTCCCAGGGATTTTCCAGCAACAAGGCCAGTGCATCCTCAGAAAGATGAAAAACAGAATCCATCTCCTTTTGCATGGCTCTCACCAAAACAGGGATATCCTCGGCCCGCTCGCGTAAAGGAATCGTTTTAAGGGGCAGCACGTTAAGGCGGTAGTAAAGATCCCGACGGAAATTACCCGAACGCACAGGAGACATAAGTTCCACATTTGTGGCGGAAATCAACCGGATATCGACCTTGATTACCCGGTCACCTCCAAGGCGCATCACTTCACGTTCCTGAAGGACACGCAGTAATCGCGATTGAAGATGAGGAGCCATTTCACCGATCTCATCCAGAAAAAGAGTTCCTTGATGGGCCAGTTCGAACAGACCAGGCTTTCCGCCTTTTCGTGCGCCGGTGAATGCGCCTTCCTCGTAGCCGAACAGTTCGCTTTCAAGCAAAGTTTCCGGCAAGGCAGCGCAGTTTACCGCAACGAATTGGTAGTCTCTTCTGGCCGAAGCATTATGCATGGCTTGAGCAAAGAGTTCTTTTCCCGTACCGCTTTCTCCGGTGATCAGGACCGAACCATCTGCCCGAGCCATGCGCCCTGCAACAGCCTTCAGTTCTTTCATTTCAGGTGATTCCCCAATGATATCCGCGAAGGTATACCTTGCCCTGTAGCCACGGTTCAATAGTTGCACCCGCAGTTCATGCTGTGCTTTCTCCTCACGAGAGAATTCCCTCAGCATTGCCAGCGCACCACCGACATAACCAGCTACTTTTACCGGTACGATCGTAGCCCTTATATTCTGCTCCCGAACACGTATCAGTCTATTCTTAATCGGCATCCCATCCTCAAGAACAGCTTGAAATGGAATTTCCCTCAGAACCTCCAACGCATTCTTTTCCATCGCGTCAGCCCGGAAAATATCGAAAATCTCTTCCGCCCGCTTATTCATTCCGTGAACAAACCCCTGGAGGTTGACTGCAATAATGCCATCCTCCAGAATATCCAGCAAACTCTGAAGTTCTCCCTCCAAAGCATATGTACGGCCCATGATCTCATGCATGCCTACACTATAGCTTTTCAGACTTTCCAGATGCTTTACAAAAGCGGCAGTCTGAATCAATGTTCCCATACCCAGCTTGATTGCTATCTCCACCAACGTACCGCCAGCCAGCACCCGGTTACCTATATCTATGACCTGAGACACTCCTTTTGGCACGTGTTTAACCTCACCGGGTGTGATGGCAATTCTTGCATCGGGCACTCTTTCCATCTCCGGATAATATGGCAGCATTTCTATATGGTTTATTCCCAGATGTTTAAACAGAGCCAAGGACTCCATCGTCATTTCCCGAGAATAATTCACCACCATTACCTTCTCACCTGCCGGTACCGTCATGATTTTGTCGTATTGCTCACTGGTGATCGTCGTGCTGACAATGACCACCTGGGTCTCTTTCTCCAGATATTGCTCCACTGCCACATAGACCGGATAAATGGAGATAACGACCAAATCCGCCTCTATTCTGGCATCCACTGGGTTGCTGTCGAAGGCGTATACAGAAATTTCAACCGAATCTCCTAACAACAACTCAATCTGAGCCTTATGCTGCAGGGCGACTTCATGTAGAAAAGTTATGACCGCAATCCTCTTTTTCATGACGCCGCCTCCATAATCCTCTTTCTGAATGTATCTTGAATTATATCACCATTTCGAATTCAGCGAATTTGGAGAAAGCCCCGAAGAGCCCTCCAGTGTGTATGAACAGGATTTTTTCGTCTGTTCTGAAGCTCCCCTTCTTAATCTCCTCCACTAAGCCCCTGAATGCTTTTCCTGTATAGACAGGATCCAGTATTATTCCTTCCAGAGCCGCCAGTTCCTTGATAAACTGCAGTTCTGCAGGCTGGTTCAGAGCGTATCCCAGGCCGACATAACCGTCTATGATGTCAATATCCTTCGCACTGCAAGTCACCGGCTCTCCGGTGTACTGAAACGCTTCCTGCAGGATGTCGAAAATTGTTTCTCTGAAATAGTCTCCATCTGCCGAAATGTTAAACCCAGTAATTGAAGTATCCCGCCCCATCGCCCGATTGGCATAGAAAAGTCCGGCATAAGTGGCTCCCGAACCTACGGCCATAACGATACGGTCGAACTGAAAGCCAAGTGTTTTTTCCTGTTCTGCGATTTCCTCCATGCAGGAATAATAGCCGAATGTGCCTATGCCGTTGGATGCTCCCAAAGGAATCAGGTAGCCCTTTTTCCCCTTGATAACCAGCTCCGACAGGATACCTTGCATGATTTCACTGCGCCTTTGGGCAAAGTCCTCAAATGATACAGTCCGTACTTCCGCACCCAGCAAGTGATCCATCAGCAGGTTTCCCTGTGCAGGCACCGAAATATCCGACGCCAGCAGCAATACGCATCCTAAACCCATACGGGCAGCCGCCGCTGCCGTGGCCCGGGCGTGGTTGGACTGCAATCCACCGCAGGTGACCAGAGTGTCGCATCCCTGATCCAGTGCTTCTTTTATCGCAAATTCCAATTTGCGGATTTTGTTGCCGGAAATTTCCGTCCCGGTCTGATCATCCCTCTTTATATACAGAGAAGGACCACCCAGTGTTTCTGTGAGTCGCTCAAACTTATCGATGCGGGTCGGCAAGTTGGCCAAGCTGATTTTTTCAGGCAGTATCATCGTTTCCTCCAAGTGTGATAGATTCATGAACGCTTAACTGTTATGCAATTTCCATACCATCTTCCCATTAAGTGTTTAAGGACTGGAATCTTTTAAGGGCGACCGGTATCCACCAGCAGTACTCTGGATTAAAGGCACCATGGAGTCACATTGTAAAACGCCGATATTTTCTTCGGCAATAAACTGGCCGATTTCCTCCGCTTTGCAAATAACAGGCTAATCATGTGCTTCGGAAAAATATACAACGTTCTGCGGATGCACTTGATCCTGGCGATATTTCTATACAAGTGCTGCATTTACATATTTACCTTGTCTTGAATGAGGACAAACAAAAACCCAAAACAAAACCTGGTTATATTATGTTTGTGTTTCATCTTCTCAAGTCAGGTTTCATATTTACAGTAGTGGGTATGCATAATTTGGCGAGAACAATTGCATTGTAGTTGCCGTCCATTTGGACGTCTACACAAAAGGGAGGAACTTAACATGAAATCAACACGGGGCTTTTGTCTGACTCTGGTCTTCGTTCTGCTGCTGACTCTTGCTATTCCAGTATTCGCAGACGAGGACGGTTATCAGAGGAATCATGATGAATGGTATAGGTCATCTGATTCCTACGATGATAATGAGCTAATGGACTTCACAGAAATCGATGAGCATCGGGTAAGAATGAATGACCATGAGATCAAATTCGACTCCCCGCCAGTCATCAAGAGCGGCCGCACTTTAATTCCAGTACGGGCAATCATTGAAGGTTTGGGCGGGACCGTGACATGGAACGGCACAGATATGACCGTCACAATCACTCACCCTGACAGTGACAATATCATCGTATTCAATTTGAAAACTGGCGTTGTGACTGTAGATGAGAAAGCAGTAACCATCGATGTCAGACCGGGCCTGCACAATAACCGTACCTATGTGCCCCTGCGGTTCATTGCTGAAACCTTCGGCCTGAGGGTAAGCCATGACAGCCAAACCGGCAAGATCGATATTGAAGACGGACCGAAACTAGTGCCGTCAAAGGTCTCCTTTGAGGACTCGGCTGACATTAAGGATGTATTGGTTAACATGACTCTGAACGATTTTACTTTTAAAGGGATCAAAGACCTCAATAAAAACACTGATTACACCGTGGATGGCAGCAAGGTCACCATCAAAGAAGGGTACATCAGCGACCTGATGGCTGAGAAAACTGTCCTGTCGTTCGAATTTAAAGACAATGCGGACAACGTGGTGCTGAAATCCTTCAAGATCATCCTGGATTACGCGGAGGATGATGAGGAAGCCGATGAGCCCTCGATCCATCCTGACGAGATTGTTTTTGCTTCTATGGACGACGTTGATGACGTCACTGTCACAATGACCCTCAACGGTTATGAATTCAAGGGGATTCAGGATCTGGTGAAACCCTCCGATTATACTGTGGCAGGCAATGAGGTCACCATCCTGAAGAACTATATCAAAGCTCAGGATGATGAAGAACTCGATCTTGAATTCGTATTCGCGAAAGATGGGGACATTGTGAAAGAAGACTTTGAAATCACACTGGGCGAAAATGAGGACGAAGATCAGGATAACGAGGAAGACGCAGTCCTTAATCCTGAAAAAGCTGACTTTGACTCTCTTGAAGCTGTTACTGACGTCAACATTGACTTAATCTTGAATGGGCACACCCTCAAGGGTATCATGAATGATGATGAAGAGCTGATTGAAGACGAAGACTACAGCATCAACAATGCCGGTGATAAAGTAACCCTATTTGACGATTATCTGAAGTCCCTTGGTGATGGGGATACAGAATTGACTTTCCAGTTTGAGAATGGCGAACATATGGACATCGATTTCGAAGTGGAGATTGATTGAACAGACTGAAGAAAAACTTGGCTTTTTATGCGGCTGCAAGCACATAAAAAGCCAAGTTTTCTAGTATTACAAGAAAAATGACAGAACAAAAGGACAAATCAATGAATAAACATCAGATTGCTCATGAGTATCAGAAATTGTATTGTGAAATGGGTTTTGATAGAGCCATGCTTTTTGAGGCGATTTCAAAAAAATACAAATGTACGCATGTGCTCTATCCAGGGAGTGCATATTACCCCATCGTTCTATACCGGAAGCATACCATGCAAGTGAGCGTCCTTTTTCAAGATCGTTTACACGCTCACTGGATCTGCCACGCAAAAAATCTACCGCAGATGGGGGGGCGGCAGATTTTTCACTATATGAATATAAAAAAGAGAAGGGCGATTTAAGCTGCTGCCGCCAAACGTTTGGCTCGAGCTTCCACGTTTCCACGAACTACGTCTATGAACACTGCTATGACGATTACCGTACCGATAACAATCTGCTGTAAGTCACTCGATACCCCAAGCAAATTACAGCCGTTCCGGATAACCGTAATCATAAATGCGCCCACTAAGGTTCCCCAAATGGTTCCCTTTCCTCCACTGAATGATGCTCCACCTATTATGCAGGCTGCGATGGCATCAAGGTCACCTTCCAACGAAGCAAGTGGCACAGCTGAGTTCATCCGTCCCACATAGATCAGTCCGGCAAACGCACACATGAATCCTGAAGCGGCATAACAGAACAGTTGTACACGATCCGTATTTATTCCTGCCAGTCTTGCAGCCTCTTTGTTACCACCGAAGGAGTATATCTTACGGCCTAAAGCTGTTCTTCCGAGAAAAATTTGGAACATGATGCATGTAATAAGCACCAGAATGAAGCTGAACGGGATCTTCATCGCTCCCAGATTGATATCGGTCATCCCCATATATAACACAGGTTTTGGAAATCCGCCAATCGCAGTTGCACCGGTAATGAGGAGTGCGAGTCCGCGTGCAATCCCTTTGGTACCCAAAGTTGAGATGAACGGATGCGGGAGATGCAGTTTCGTGAGCAGTAATCCGTTTATAAGGCCGAAACCGAGACCGGTTAGCAAACCCAGGGAAACAAGAATAATTGGGTTTGTAATTCCGAAATTCTTCATGGCAACACCCATTACACATATTGAAAGCGCCAATACTGACCCAGCAGATAGGTCGATCCCTCCCGTAAGAATTACAATCAGCATTCCGGCTGCCATCAGTGCTACGATCGGTACTTGCCTTAAAAGGTTTGTGATATTGCTCCATGAAATGAATTTCCCATTTGTCGCCACTGCCAAAATAATGCAAAGGATGATTAAGGCCAGCACTGGGCCTAATTTCCCAATCAGTTGTTTTAAATTTTTATTCTTCATGCCAATGTGCCTCCCCAAGCCGCTTTCATAATGTCTTCCTGGTTGAACTGTGCGCTGTCGCGGTCAATTTCAGCCATGATTCTGCCTCCGCGCATAACAATCACACGGTCGCTCATCCCCAGGATTTCAGGCAACTCTGATGAAACCATGATTATGCATTTCCCTTTCGCCGCCAAATCGTTCATCACACGGTAGACCTCCACCTTCGCTCCCACATCAATACCACGTGTCGGTTCATCTAGAAAGTAGATATCTGCATCTGTATTCACCCATTTGCCGATAACGACCTTCTGCTGATTCCCGCCTGAAAGGGTTCCAACGGGCGTATGCAACTCTGGTGTTTTTATCTGCAGGATTTTGATCAAATTCTGCGATATAGCTGTATGCTTCTTCATATCCATGAAAAAGTGTCCAATCCTATCACGATCCAGTGTTACCAGATTAATATTGTTATTCACCGAATCATTCAGGATAAGACCTTCCAGTTTTCGATCCTCTGTTAAGAATGCTATCTTATTCGTAATTGCATCCGATGGTTGTCGGATTGAAGTTTTTTTACCTCGAATGAATACATCACCGCTTTCATATGGCACCACGCCGAAAATTGCCTGCAGTGTTTCAGTCCGGCCTGCACCTACCAGTCCGGCAATGCCCAGAACCTGACCGCCGTAAGCTTTGAAGCTGACATTTCTTAATACGCCAGGTTCATTCAGGTTTTCAACTCTCATCATTTCTTCGCCTTTTGCTGCAATCTGTTTCGGAAACAGGTTGCCAACCTCTCTGCCTACCATATCCGAAATTAGGCGTTCCTTTGTCATTTCAGGCACCGGCGTCGTACTGACATGCTCACCGTCACGCATGACAGTCACGACATCGCACAACTCAAAGATTTCTTCCAATTTGTGTGATACAAAAATCACTGCTACTTCTTGCTCTTTAAGCATTCTAACAGTCGTCATCAACTGGCGGACTTCATTTTCCGAAAGACTGGACGTCGGTTCATCCATTATAATCAGCCGCGATTTGCGCAGTATTGATTTTCCTATCTCAACTGTCTGCTGTACACCCATACCAAGACTGCCGCATGCCGTACGAGGGTCAAGTTTAACGCCCAGACTATCCATAAGTTCTGCCGCTTCCTTATGCATAATTTCATAATCAAGTAAGAAGCTTTTTCCCTTCTGCTTGTAATAACCGATGAACAGATTGTCTGTAACACTTAATTCAGGTACGATGTTCAGCTCCTGATATACGCAGCCAATCCCTTCATTTTGAGCCATATGAGGGTTTGACAGTGAAACCCGCTTTCCTTCGATATGGATATCTCCCAGATCCGGCTTGTGCACACCGGTCAGAACCTTAATCAAAGTGGATTTCCCAGCACCGTTTTCACCAATGAGCCCATGAACCTCTCCCCGTCGTATCTGAAAAGACATGTCTTTGAGAGCCACAACGCCTGGAAAATATTTCGTGATTCCCTTCAGCTCGATAAACACCTCATTCATGTACCTTCACCGACCTTTTTTATTATATCGGGCAGGAGCAAAACAATGCTCCCGCCCTCAAATCACTATTACTGACCCATTTTTTTATTCAAATCTTCCAGATAACTGTCAACATTTTCGGTCATCACAACAACAGCACCGGAATCAATTCTTGCTTCAACACTTTCGCCCTTAGCGGCTTTTATGGCATTCTCAACAGCAAGTTCACCCATCCCGTATGGGTTTTGAGCAACGCTGCCCATGACTTTACCCTGCTGGATCAATGCGCAGACATCTGAAGTGCCGTCGAAACTCATGATGATCGTTTTGGCGCTTGCTGCTTCAATTGCCCGTTGCGCACCCAATGCCTGACTATCGGTTGTGGAGACTACCAAATCAATCTGGGGGTAAACCTGAAGGAGATCCTGCATGATGTTCATTGCCTTTTCTGCATCGGAATCTGCTGCCTTCACATCAATGATTTCCACTCCCGCTGCTTTCAGGGCCTCTTCAAATCCCTGCTGGCGCTGATCATGGGTTGGATCGCCTAAACGACCGCGAAGAATCACAGCTTTCTTGCCTGAACCCACCACTTTTGCAGCAGCTTCGCCACCAGCCTTCGCTGCATCATAGTTTCCCGTGCCAATGAAAGACAAACGCTTTTCAAAGGTAGTATCTGTATCAATGGTCAGAATCGGAATACCTGCATCAGCGGCCTTCTGGAAAGAACCAATTACTGCATCCTGCGAAGAAGGGGCAACGGCTAATGCACTTACGCCCTGACCGACCATGTTGTCAATCATGTCTACCTGACCCTGAACATCCGATTCAGCGTTGGGTCCAATAACATCCACCTGCACGCCGAGTTCCCTTGCCTTTGCCATAGCTCCGGCTTTTACCAGGTTCCAGTGCTGGTCTGCCATGGATTTGACGACAATCCCGATATGAATCGGTTTGTCAGCAGCAGGTGCGGCTGGTGCAGCGGCATCTGCTGCGGGTGCAGGTGTACTGCACCCTGCCAGAGAAAAAACCATCAATCCCGCAAGAACCAATGCTGTCAGTTTCTTTTTCATCATTATTCCTCCTTGTTTTTCTTTATGGCTTCCACTGCCGAAGCAGTGTCTGTCATCGGAAACAGTTCATAGCCGATACGTCCTGTGTAGCCAAGGGTTTCGAGATGTGTAAGCACTTTTTTGTAGTTGATTTCGCCTGTTCCTGGCTCATGCCTGCCGGGAGCGTCAGCGACATGAATATGACCGATCTGATCCGCATATCTGCTCAGCGTATCGCAAATGCTTCCTTCATTCAGCTGCATATGGTAGACATCGTACAGCAGTTTTAATTTCGGTGAATTGATTAAGCGGCATATTTCAGCCCCCATCTGAGTATTCACTAGAAAGTTCCCTGCATGGTCTGTTGTGATATTGAGTGCTTCAAGATTAAGGAGTATATCCTCTGCTTCGGCTATCTTCACACATTCCAGCAATGTGTCATACATGGAACACAGCTTTACGGTATATGAAAGCTCATCATAATGATTCACTACGATTCCACCTTCGCCTAATGCATTGGAATGGATCGTTACACTGGAAGCACCTATTTTCTTGGCTGCCGCGACTGATTGTTTCAGATAACCCAGGTATGCAGCTTTATGAGTCGGATCTATAAGTGAGTAATCTGCATCGCCATTGAATCCGCTGATATTGATTCCTGCGGTCTCCGCAGCTGCCCTTACCATATCCAGATCATGCGGGCGCCAGTCCCAGAACTCCACTGCATCAAATCCATCGGCTTTTGCAGCCGCAAAACGGTCAAACCACGTGACCTCCGTGTAGAGTGTGTCGATACATGCACATTTTTTCAAAGCCATGTCATTCAACCTCCGAAATTTTGACCGGTCTACCTTCTTTAATGGATTTGGTAGCTGCAGCCGCCATCAGCACGGGATACAGTCCGTCCATTCCGGTTACCGGAGGCTCCTGATCCTTCGCAACTGCCTCTGCAAAAGCTTTCAATTCATCCACAAAAGCACCGGTATAGCGGTCCCACATGACTTTATATGCCGTTCCTCCTGTTGAACCTTCCCCATTCCAAAGCATCGCCGTGTTGGGAATATCATTTCCGTTGACTGCACATCCTTCCGATCCGAAAACTTCTACCCGTTGATCGTAGCCGTATACTGCCTTACGACTGTTGTCGATTATGCCAATGGCGCCGGATTCGAATTTCAAGGTCACCACAGCCGTATCCACATCGCCGGCTTCTCCGATGGCCGGATCCACCAGTACTGAACCGACAGCATGCACTTCAATCACTTCGCTTCCAGCAAGAAAACGGGCCATGTCGAAATCATGGATCATCATATCGTAAAAGATGCCGCCAGATACTTTTACATATTCCACTGGGGGAGGCTCCGGATCTCTGGAGCTTATTTTGATGATGTTGGGTTTACCCACTTTGCCGGACTGCACCATATCATAGACAGCCCTGTGGTTGTGGTCAAACCGTCGGCAGAAGCCTATCTGAAGCTTTACACCGGCATCCTTTGCTGCATTGATGGCTTCGTGGACTTTCGCCAGATCGTAGTCGATCGGCTTTTCGCAGAAAATATGCTTCCCGGCTTTTGCAGCTTCAATGATGTACTTTGAATGAGTATCTGTCGATGAACAGATCAGTACGGCTTCAATTTCAGGATCATTCAGGATCTCTTCCGCATCATTGACAGCGTTTTCAATACCGAAGCGTTGTGCAAATCCTCTTGTTTCCTCATTCATGTAAGGATCTGCAATGGTCTTGATTTTCATTTCCGGCACGAACATTGAGATATTTTGGGCATGGACCTTTCCAATACGCCCGGCGCCGATAATTCCAACTTTCATTATGTTTCCTCCTGTTTCAGGCTGCCCTGTCTTTAAACTAAGGATATCAGGATATCGTTTTCATCGGCAGTGATCAGTACTTTCGAAATGTTCGCAAAATTTTGGATATTTCACGCAAAAAAAGAACACTCCCTTGACCACATCAACTCACGTGGACAAAAGGGTGTTCTTTTTTTAGAAAAGTGTCAGATCTTTCGATTCCGGAATTCTGCAGGACGTAAGCCGGTCTCTCTTTTGAAAAGCTTGCAGAAATTACGATAATCGAAGAAGCCTGCCTGTGCAGCCAACTGGTTCAACGGCTTATCCGAACTGAGAATCAGTTCCTTCGCCTTGCCTATCCGGCAGCGCAGAAGATATTCGCTGAAATTCACGCCGGTCTCCAGCTTGAAAAGATGGGAAAGATATGCGGGATTCAGATGTGCCGCACCCGCTACATGTGTAAGGGAAATCGGCTCCGAATAGTGTAGGCGGATGAATTCGAGAGCAGTTTCAATGGCCCGGTTTCCTCCGGTCTGTTCCTTTAGTCCGTTGGATCGCTGCACGTTTTCAGCATACTCTTTGAACCGTATTCTACATGCTGCAAGATTCACAGGAATCTTCCGGCTCGCCTGGAATTTGCCTTCCATCTCCAGTCTTGTGAACCATCTTCCGATAGCTTCCGGAGCAGTATGTTCGCTCTGGAACGCTTCCAATATCAGGTATCCCCCGGTCAGGATATCTTCTCCTCTGCATCCTTCAACAGCCTGTGCAAACGTATTGAGGAAACGCGCTGCCGATTGGGGCCACTGGGTATTCATAACGGCAGTCGGGTCATAAACATGGACTCCGGGCGAATAAAAACACCACTGAAGTGCGGCATGTGCCTGTAAAACTGCCGTTGCCAATCTGCCGTCCCCGGATTGCACATTGCTTACACCCACATCGGGATCGATATTGAGATACTCATGAACGCAGTTCATAAGACCCTGCGAAAAATTACGCACATATTCTTGCTGCCGGTCACGTGTAATGTATGCACTGACATCCGCAAATATGCAGCAATTGCCGGAAGTCCATTCAACTGCTTCTGCTGCCTTCGTGCGGCAATACTGTTGACATACTTCCTGCAAAGAGTTACCCCTCATGGCTGTCCCAGTTACCATCAGCACAGCACAGACCGGGTATTCTCCTTTTAGTCCTGCATCCTTCATGAGTTTTTGCTGTCCGCCATGGGTCAATTCCCCTGACCTCAGCTGTTCCACCAGTTCCATGCGAAGCATATCTGTTCCCATACGTGCCAGTCTTTGCAGTTCCTTCTCCTTATATGCCTTTTCCGTGGTTTGTTCTATTTTTACACGAATGGCATCCAATTGTCTGAGCAGTTCCTTTTCATCCAGAATGTTCTTTAGCACATAATCATCGGCACCCAACTGCATCGCTTCGCGTACGAATTCGAATTCATCGTGGCAGCTGAGAACAACAACCTTCGTGGACGGCTCTTCAGATTTCACCTGCCGGATCAGCTCAAGCCCGCTCATGCCGGGCATGCACAAATCCGTAATGATCAGCTCCGGCCGATGCTGTTTGAACAGTACCAGAGCTTCCGCACCGTTGCGGGCGTCGCCCACAATTTCATATCCCGCCTGAGTCCAATTCGTGAGCTGCTTAAGGAACATTCTCACAAGAAAATCATCGTCAACAATAAGAACCTTAATCATTGTAAATCCCCCTGTGATTGAGACCTTTTCTGATAATCAATCACGTTATTCCGTGTGACAAGCTCACTCCCGATATAGGTATTCATCGGTACCTTGAACCCATTCAGTCCTTTCTCCACTACTTGTATCGCCGTGTATCCCGCTTCATAACCGCTCTGGGTTATGAGCCCGTGCAGAGTGCCGTTCTGTATAGCAGTAAGGGCATCATCCTGGGTATCTACCGCCACAATGCTGAGCGGCCTGTCATAGGTGGCACGACTCTGTTCAACTGCCCCCAGCCCCATGACCGCACTGGTGCAGAACACACCTGCCAGATCAGGATAAGCATTCATGAGCTTTTTCATTTTTTCCATGGAAAGTCGATAATCGGAATCTGCATTCTCGATTGAGACAAGATTCAGCTCCGTACCCTTCAATGTATTTTGGAAACCCATGATTCTTTCCGTATGGGAAGACTGCATGATACTGCCGGATATTATGGCAACCTTCCCTGTCCCACCGGTTAGTTGAATGATGCGTTCAGCGGCCAGTTTACCGATATTCTGATTATCTGCCCCAATGAATGGAAGCACGATGTCTTCGGGACGGGTATCCAGAGCATAGACTTTGACATTTTCCCGCTCCGCCAGTTCCACCAGTTCCCTGCATTGTGTCGAATCGCACGGAGCCCATATGATTGCATCGGGTTTGGATTTCAACATATCTTTGAACATAGCCTCCTGCTGACGAACACTGGTTTCATTTTCAGGATACAATACTATGGTTGCTACACCGGCTTCACGGGCGGCATCCTGAATGCCGGACTGCACATCACGCCAATGCTGGCTGTTCATCGCTTTTAACAGGATACCGATTGTGTGCTGGTTCTGAAGCGGCTGCACGGAGCTATCCGTGACAGGGCTGCAACCACACACGATAAAACAGATCATTATGCAAAGCACCCAATGTTTTTTCATGATATCACCTATATCGCAAATTCATCTGGATCAGAGCTGGCCGGCATACAAATACGGGCACAGGTTCCTGCCCCCTGACCACTGGAATAATCCAGTGAAGCCCGTTCCCCATAATACAGTCTGAGCCGTTCCTGTATATTGGCAACACCAATACCGCTGAAACGTCCTTTTTTCAAAGGTTCGATCCTCATCAGTTCCTGTATCTGTTCTTCAGACATTCCGTTCCCATTGTCGAAGATGGAGAATATCAATTGCCCGCCTTCCAAGGCTGCCGATATTCCAATCTGACTATTGGTGCCTTCCAAATTGCCGCCATGCAGGATGGCATTCTCCAGCAAGGGCTGAATCAAGAGTCTTGGTACATATAATTCCCTGACTTCATCCTGTACATCGTAAAGGACCTCGAAGCTGCTCATATAGCGAAACCGCTGAAGCTTAACATAGTTTTCGACCATTCTCAGTTCTTCATTTACGGTGAGAAAAGCCCCTCTGCGGTTTATGCTGGCCTGCAGCAGTTCTATGAACGCTCCCAACTGCTCGCTTAAACGTTCAGCACCTTGGAGCACGGCGGCATACTTGATGGAATTGAGAGTATTATACATAAAGTGCGGTGTAATCTGATACTGCAACGCTTCCAATTCGGCTTCCTTCTTGTGTATGCGCTCACTGACAAGCTCTCCGATTAGGTTTTCAATCCGTGCAATGGTTTCATTGAATCCTTTCCCTAATATGGCTATTTCGTCGTTGCCGGTCACCGGCGTTCTTGCCGCAAGGTCTCCGTTACTGACCTTTTCCATAGTATCCTTCAATAGTTTAACCGGCTTATACATCCATTTCGACATCATGGATGCCAACATCAGCATGACAAGCAATGTCAAAATAAGTAACGTGATTACAAACCCCTGTTGTTGTTGCAGGTTGTTCACCAGTTCAGACCGTTTAGCCACACACACGATGCGATACCCTGTCATGGATGAACGCACGGATGCAACGAGCAGATCATCGATTACATCGATGGTTTGGGTCCGTTCCTCCCAGCTTTGATTGCCTGAGGGTGCCAATTGAAGCTGACTGATCAGATTCTTACCTAACTGTGAAACGCTTACCCCTGATGCTATTATCCCGCTGGAGTCTACCAGATAATATCGGTTTTCACCCACCCGCTCGTTATTGAGTAGCTGATAGGACAGCTGCCGTTCATCCAAATTCACAGCCAGCGTAGCAATGCGTTGGGTCCCCTCCGGGTTATAGATATCGCGCGAATAAGTAATGACATATTTAGGTGCACGGCTTATACGGTCTACAATGACGGCAGGGCTAAGCCCTGTGCCGCCCAACCCATTTTCATTCAGTTGAAACCACGGATAATTCTCCGGCAGAAATATTTCCTGCAATGCGTGATATTCTATCGAAGTGATGACTTGTTTTCGTTCAGGCATATAGATATAAATTGAATCGATCATGCCGCCGTCCGGCTGAAACTGTTTGAGATAGGCATTAATGTCCAGCGCCTGATTCACACCGCCTTTATGCTCGGCATATTGGGTGATCATGTCGATCAGGACCTTATCGTTGCTCAATCGCACGGCGACATTATAGGAGTCCTGCGCCGTTCCTTCAAATGTTTCCATAGAAACAGAAAGCGTGTTCCACAAAGAACGGATGTAGTTCTGCTCTACCATCTGTGCAGAACGGTTGAAATAAACCGCAGAAATGATGACCGATGACAAAATGGAGATCGCTGAGATTGATAGAAGCACTTTTGCACGAAAACCAATCTTCATTTTATCACCAGACCTTCCGTTAAAATATGACTTCATGGTAACGCATAATCATGCATTCGTCAAAACTTCTTGACCTTTGGCAATGATAAGAATCATGAATTCAGAAAATTCTTCAAAACATATATCAATAGCAAAGTAAAATTGACTTTAGGGAGTAAAGTAATAGTAGGCTATAACAATTATCAGAGGACCGGCTTTTTGGATATGCCTGCGTTTCTTATTTGTGACAATAAAAAAAGAGCCAGACGTCCTACAGATCTTAATCCTTGTAGAAGTTAGCTCCTTGAAAGCCCGATCCCCAATTAAAACTCAAATACAGGCCGACATGTCAGAATCAAGATGAAGCGATCCTTGGCTTCAGGTGGAGTTTCAACTCCATCTGAAGCTTAGTAGAGCGGATCCAGGGCCTCTACAGTTCTCTACTCCCGCTTTAGAAGCGGGAGTCTTAGAACTGTTAGGCATCGGATAAATCGTGGTGTACAAGGTCTTGAGGAAGCTGACCATAATTATTGTTTCAAGCTGTATCTGGTTTGTAAATATTCAATGGTGGCACCCATCAGTCGCTTCAGTGCTTCCTGATCGATATCCGACAATTTTTTAATGTAGACACAGGCCTTTCCCACTGTGTATTTACCAAGTGCCTTCAGCAACTGTTCGTGCTCGGGCAGTCCTGTATACACATAGAGTGATATTGCTGCCTTCCTGGGGGAGAAGCCGACAAGTGGCCAATCCCCTTCCTGTTTACTTCGATCCGATTTATAGTGATAACTGCCAAAGCCTATCATCGAAGGTCCCCACATTTTAGGTGGGAAGCCCGTAAAATCCTGCATAAGCTGAATAAGTGCATAGCTATCTAGCCGTCGCTGATCACTTTCAGCAAATCCCTCGATAAACGCCATCACATCTCCATCGTGCTGCTTGGTCTTAAGTTCCGCCATATGCCACCTCCATCTCATCAGTTGTCCCTTGATGGAGACTTCATACCCATCCGTGTTTCGATGCAATCAAGTATAGTACACCACCTCAAAGATTTCACACACCACCAGAAGGTCTTCGCTGAACACCCTATTAACCAACATTGTACTGATCACAGAGGTTTTGCCAAAATAAAACCTCTTCAAATTGCTTCTCAACCTTGATAAACGCATCCACAATTACGGGATCAAATTGCTTACCTCGCTCGGCAGTGATAATGTCTATACATTTATGGTGTGGATATGCTTCCTTTATAAGGCGCGCGGGATGAGAATCAAACCAAAAAGAGCATTCAGTTTCTGATGTGGTCATCGTTGCTATCAAAGTACAATGCTTTGAAAAGAACTCTATAATACTGACACAACGGATTAATGGTGGCACACACTGAGTATTTTTCTTCCACCTGGAAATTTATTTCATACTGCTTCCGTAAATTCATCACCTTCTTTTGTTTTAAATGCTCAATTATCCGATGCCTAACAGTTCTAAGACTCCCGCTTCTAAAGCGGGAGTAGAGAACTGTAGAGGCCCTGGATCCGCTCTACTAAGGTTCAGATGGAGTAGAAATTCCACCTGAACCAAGGATCGCTTCATAGCCACTTCATGTTCATCCTCATTTGGCATATAAGTTGCAGTAGTTATATGCAACACCTAAATTCGCTTTAGGTAATTTAAGAGGAGGATTCTTTATGACAACAGAAAAGAAAAAGCTCGAGTTTTACGGTGGGGAATGGGTTTCGTTTATCCCATTTGTGGTATTCCTGGCTCTCATTATTTTGACTACATTTCTTTTTGGTTCGATTTCAGATGGCGCACTTTGGATTCCGGCATTCATGGCACTGATCGTTTCTTTCTTTTTCGCCAAGGACAAGCAATTATTCAGCGATACGATTATCAGCGGAATGGCCAGCAAGGAGGCAATCATCCCTGTCGTTTGCTGGATTTTCGCCGGTGTTTTTTCCAGAATCCTTCGTGATTCCGGACTCGCTGGTGGGATTGCCGGAGTAGCATCTTCAATCGGCGTCGGTGGTACGATGTTCATTATCATTTCCTTTGTTGCATCCGCCATATTCGCTACGGCTTCAGGAACCGGATTTGGCACCATCGCAGCAGGGATGGGCGTTCTTTATCCTGCAGGGCTTGCTCTAGGAGCACACCCTGGTTTGTTGGCAGGAGCGATTGTATCGGGAGGCGCATTCGGCGACAATCTGGCGCCTGTCTCTGATACCACCATTTGCTCTGCGACCTCTCAGGGGGTGGATGTTCCAGGCGTTGTAAGATCTCGGCTCAAATACGCACTGGCAGCTGGAATAATCACGATTATCGGCATTGTGATCATTGGTTCCGGATATACAGGGACCATTACGGAAGCGGCTGCAGCTCAGTACAATTCAGCTACACTTCTCATGCTGATTCCTGTAGCACTTACCATTTGGGTGGCTATCAAGTCCGGTGACATTGTAATCGCAACGACAATCGGGTCTGTCTTAGCAGGGGGCACAGCTGTCATGGCCGGTCTGATGGATTTAATCCAAATTGATCCTACTCAAGAGGTTACTAAAAAAGCACTCCTTCGAGTCTCTGGGGTTGGCCTGGATCGTACGGTTGACGGGGTCATCTATTCAGGCATCAACAGCATGCTTCAAGTCTCCATACTGGCCATCCTGCTCTTCGGGTCTATCGCAATCATGCGTGCTGGACAAGGAGATCTCAAATTGCTGAATGCTTTGGGCAAAGTTGCGAAAACCCCTATCGGCGCCGAGCTTTCAATCACAGGGATGATCGTTGCACTTTCCTCATTGATGGGTTTGAACGCACCTGCAATCCTCGCAGTTGGTGCATCTTTTGCAAAACCACTGTCTTTGAAACATGGAATAAGTCCTTATCGAACTGCAAACTTGCTTGATTCAATGTCTTGTACGCTTGTGTATTCACTGCCCTGGACACCGGCAATCATTTACACGCTCAGCTTTGCTAAAGACACTATTCACCCGCTGGCTGCAATGGAAGTTACGCCATTCGTTATCTACGCTTATGGAATGATGGCGGTTATGCTGGCCAGTATCTTCCTGGGAATCGGCCGGAATGATAATATGGATCATGTTAACGCTAAAAAGGACCAAGTATCTTAACCGGAAAAACGTCTCACCATTTTGAACGACAAGAAGGGCTCCCTGATTCTGGGGAGCCCTCTTGTTGTTTAGTATCCGAGTTCTTTTAGTATGTTGCCGACTTCAGCCTTATTTAACCGGGTATCCTCCGCCAGGAACGACAGATCATTGTCTTCAATTTTGGTAAGGGATTTGGACGCCATCGCATGCTTCAGATAAGATTTCTTCAGCTTCAGAACATCGATATCGTTCACCTGGATCTGACTGAAGTGTTCCGGCAGAATGATATTCACTCCAGGTATGCTCAGCTCAGGATTGCCTCGTTTTAACACAATCCCATTATCCTTAGCAAAGGTCAGCTGGGGCATGGGGTGCTTACCAGCTCCGGTATATTCCGTTTCCTGAACTACGATGGTTTGGTCGTCATTCATTTCTTTGGCAATGGCGATTGCAGCTGCAAGAGATGTGTTGCCTGCAGGCCCTCGTTCGATTCCTTCCAATTGCGCCAACAATTCTGTCACATAAAATACATCACCTTGTGTAACCGTGACGTACCGGTCCATGTACCTGAGTACACGGGCGGCATTCCTAGGCACATCCGCACGATCCGGCCATGATGCAAATGGGACACCAAACCCCGTATGACCGGTTGTAAACGATTTCTTATTGAAGTCCTTATCTGATGCCATATGAAGCCCAGACAGGTCCACAGAAGCACCCACAACCTTTGTGTCGGTCGCACCAGCCTTAATCAGCCCCCTTGCCGTACCCGTAAGGTTCCCACCGCCTGCGTGGGTCGCAACAACAACATCCGGGTACACCCCTTCTCTCTCCATGAACTGGTTGGCCAATTCATAACCTAACGTTTCAACGCCTGCGATTCCAAATGGCGTGTAGAGTGATGCATTGAAATACCCTGTGTCTTCAAGCAGTCTGAGGAACACATAGAACAGCTCTGGTCCAACGGTCAGCTGGACCACTTCGGCACCGTAAGCTTCACACTTTCTGGCCTTTTCAAGGATTTCCGGTTGCCCCGTTTTGGATGAATCGAAGACTTCCTGGACGATGATGCACTTCATCCCCCGCTGGGCTGCCTGTGATGCAACAGCTGCCCCGTAATTCCCGCTGGTTGCTGCAATAACGCCCTTGTACCCCAGCTTC
Organism: uncultured Peptostreptococcaceae bacterium; assembly: GCA_964511875.1. GTDB lineage: Bacteria > Bacillota > Clostridia > Peptostreptococcales > Acidaminobacteraceae > CAZEHS01. The sequence continues at coordinate 51,671 of CAZEHS010000004.1, read as the reverse complement.
TGTGCGTGATAGACCGCTATGGAGGCCCGGCGTGCTTTGAATGAACCTGAAGCGTTGGCGGCTTCATCTTTAACGAATATCCGTGCTCCCTTTCCATGAGGCGCGTATTTCTTGATCATGCGGTTGATGTTCTTCAATTCAAAAAGAGGCGTGTTACCAACCTTCGTCTCGCCCTGGATCTTCTGCATTTCATCGATGGAGTAGGCTACCTGCCGCATCATTTTTTCATAATCAAAACCTAGTTCCCCATATTCAAATTCCGAGTAATCAATTCCGACCGCTTTTCGCATTATTTCATTTTTTCTTGCCATGACTGCTTCGTAAGAATTATTCATTAACAGGTCCTCCATCTTGATTCAGTTCATTTCTGATCTCAACACCGATTTCAAATAACTCCGTGATCGGTTTGCCATAGTCGTGCACGTGTCGGGGTTGGATGCTCACAAGCTTGCCTTCTTGCGTCCTGCCAGTGAGGGTCTTGATCGTGACTGTTTCACCCAGGTTTGAAGCCTCGCTCATTAGAAATCCTTTCACCCACATCATCAAGGGTGTCAGTTTGGTATCTTCGGGAACTTGTGGTGCCCGCTCTGACGGTTTAAGAATCATACACTCGATTTCGACCCATTCATTTTTGGCTGCTTTCACACGCTTTCCTCCTTATGGTTTGCAAGAGTCTTTGACGACATCCTACTCTTTTTATTGCAAAAAAAATGCCAACAATTCATTTCCCTGTAATGCAGTGAAATGAACTGTTGGTCTGTTTTGTACCTGGAACTATTTTTCCACGTGGAATCATTATTCAATATTGGGTCGCAGATTGAGTTCAACCAATTTATTAAAGAGCTGCCTTCGGCTGATCTCCATTATTTCAGCTGCTTTTGTAATGTTGTTTTCTGTTTGTTCAAGGACATTGCGGATGTAGCTTGTTTCAAACTCCCGTTTGGCATCTTTGTAAGAACCCCGATCTCCCGTCTGTCTGGCTGCCAAAATCGGTTTCGTACGCTCGCTGTTGTTTTCCATTCTCAAATACCCGTCTGAGGTCAACACAGCCATACGCTCGATCATGTTCTTCAGCTCTCTGATATTCCCGGGGTAATCATAGTTCAAAAGATACTTTCTTGTGGATTCATCCATTCCGATGAGGTTCTTTTTTAACTCTGCACTGTATAGGCTCATGAAGAAATCAATCATATCCGGAATATCCTCTGACCGATCCCTTAGAGGAGGAATTTCCAACGTAATCGTATTGATTCGGTAGTTAAGGTCTTCTCTAAAAGCACTCTCTCGGATTGCCTGTTTCAGATTTTTATTTGTGGCGCTGATCAATCTGAAGTCCACCGAGATTTCCTTGTTTGATCCGATTCGTTCAATTTTTCTGTTTTCGAGAACCCTGAGAAGCTTAACCTGTGTGCTCAAAGCCATTTCGCCGATCTCATCCAGAAAAACAGTCCCGCCGCTGGCCTCCTCAAATCGTCCGATTCTTTTTCCCATGGCTCCGGTGAATGCACCCTTTTCATGGCCAAAGAGCTCTGACTCCATAAGACTTTCAGAAAAGAACTGACAATTGATCGCAACAAAAGGCATATCAGCCCGCTCGCTGCTTTTATGAATCATTTGGGCAATAACCTCTTTCCCGACACCGGATTCGCCCAAAAGCAACACATTCGATTTGCTTTTCGCAACCGTTTGTGCCACATCAAGGATGTCCTGCATTTTTCTATTCTTGCTCTGCAGCAGGAATCTGCTACTGCCTTGATTCTGCTTCAAAAAAGCGTTCTGAGCCTGTAAATTCAGGAACTTATGCGCCTTTTCAATTTCTATCAGCAGTTCATCCGGACTCCGTGTTTTGATAAAGTATCCGAATGCCCCATTTTTCAATGCCTTTACCGCCGTTTCTACACTGCCGTAACCGGTTACCATGATCATTTCAATCCGACCTTTATAGAGCTTCATCACCTCATCCAAAAGCTCGAGTCCGCTCATTCCCACCATCATGATGTCTGACAATACAATTGGGAAATATTCCTTGTCCAGAAGATCCAGCGCCTCTTTCCCGCTTGCCGCTTCACCAACCTGGTACCCCTTCGCTTCAAGGATCATGCGGAAGGTTTCACGGTGATCCTGCTCATCGTCAACAATGAGAATTTTTAATGAATCCTTCATACGATGCCTCCATACTGCGGGATGTCCAGAGTAAATGTCGTCCCTTCCCCTAATACACTCTCTGCATGAATCTCACCATTCATTTTCTTGACCTCACTGTATACGATATAAAGGCCTAATCCAGTTCCAACACCCGGTTCCTTTGTCGTGAAGAACGGATTGAATATTCTCTCAAGATTCTCTGCCGGGATTCCCATTCCGGTATCGCTGAGAACAAGGTGTAGGCGATCATTCTTCGTCATCATTTCGATGCTGATCCGTCCGGATTGTCCGATAGCGTCTGCTGCATTAGAAATCAGGTTGATGAAAATATGTTTCAATGATTCCGGACTGACTTTGCAGATCAGATCATCGGCGCAATGCACTTCGCATTCAATATTTCTATTTTGAAGGTGCTTTTTCTCCAGTTCAATCACATCGAGGACAAACCTTTTGACCTGAATCACATCCGATGTTTTCTCTGAAATCCTGGAGAAATTCAGGAGGTTGTCAATGATGCTGCCTGCCCGCTCTACCGAGGAATCAATATAGTTCAGCGACTTGACGATACGCTCGTCATTCTCATATATCGACCTCAAGATGTAGCTGTGACTCCGGATGATTCCCAGTGGATTTCGGATTTCATGGGCCACACCCGCTGCCAGCTGACCGACCGCAACCATTTTGTTGGCCTGCAGCATCTGATTCTTAGAAATCTTATCACTGGTAACATTCTGTATGATGATCAATGCGTTCTTCATCATACCCTGCGCTGTTTTGAGAGGGTATGAGCGAATTGCGTAGACCTCGTTCCCCACGGTCTCTTCATGGCCAGCATATTCAGTTGTCTCGGCAGTTTGATCCACCGGACATAATGAACAGTTTTTGCAGTACTTGCTTAAGACACCCTCGCAGTTTGTTCCAATCAGATCTTCCCGATCACTATTCACTGCCTCGCACAGCGCTTTGTTGACGTTAAGGATTTCCTTCTTTTCATTCACCACGACCAAAAATTCATTCATGCTGTCAAAAACGGTCTCCAGTTCATCCTTGTTGTTTTCAATTTCCTTTGTCCGCAGTTCTACCTGTCTTTTCAATGTCGTTGTCCAGAACCCCATTGCTGACAATCCGCACAGAAGAATGAATGCACCCGTCAGGGCTATCCGAATGATCCTTTCAACTTCACCTGTCTGAACAATCGGTGTGGAGATTCCGAACCACTTCTGCTGGATTATTTCCAGTTGCTTCTTAGCTTTGAGAACCTCAATCCCTTTGTTCACGATACTGACTAGTTGTGGCTTGCCTTTTGGCATCGCAAGAACAACTTCATTTTCATATAAGGGGCGTTCAACTATCCTTATGGCTTGCTCCGAATTCTGCTTCTCAAGATGGAACAGGACCACCGGTTCATCGCCAGCAATAGCGTCGGCAAGCCCTGATTGGAGCAGTGTGATGGCCTCACTGACATCTTCTACTTCTCGGATCTTAATGCCCGGATACTTAGTCCTAAGAAACTCATTAACGTAGTCACCCTTTTGAGTTGCGATGACCTTTCCATCCAGATCCTTGATATTCTTGATTTCCGTGTTTGCTTTCTTAACAGCCAGTACTCCCCGAAGGGTATAGATTGGCTCTGAGAAATTGTAATATTTGGAACGTTCTTCACTCTTAAACATATCGCAGAGATCGGAATTGCCTTCAGATAATGACTTTAGAGCATCCTCCCAGACCATGGGGTGCATTTCGATATTTGTGCCTAATTCTAATGAGAGAGAATTGATATAGTCGACAACAAAACCTTTATACTGACCATCTGCATCATCAACAAATCGCAAGGGCGGGGCATTCCGATCGGCTGAGTATAGCAGACTCTCCTGTGAGGACAACCAAATACGCTCTTCATCACTCAGATTGACTTTCAAATTTTGATTATCACTTGCAAAATCCCTATTCAAGATAGCAATTGAATACACAACTGCTGACATAAGAATGAGCAGAATGATAAATGCTGCAATTTTTTCCGTTCGTTTTCTTGACATTTGGCTCTCCTTTTTGAACCTGAAGCCTCCTACTCCTCATATCTGCTTTACTTTTAAATACTTCTGATATATGTCTTTGTAATTTCTTCCATCACTATTTTTGAATTCCTGGACATAGTTCATTACATCATCATAATTCTGCATCAAATTATTAACTACATGTTTATCCAAACAGCGTGTCTCAACCATATTCCCCATTATTTCCATCAATTTATCTTTTGAGATCGCTTTACGGTAAGGGCGATCTTCCGACAATGCTGTAAACACATCCGCCACTGCCAGAATCCGAGCGCCAATTCCAATTTTTGATTCATCCAGTCGGAATGGATATCCGGTTCCATCAAGCTTATCATGATGAAACGAGGCCCATTTTTCCATAATTCCTCCCATATCAACGAATTGCATAATCAATATTTCTATACTCAGCCGGACAGTATTGCAAACTAACAATCCAATTCATTCTGTCACAAAATGAACGTGTTTTTCAAGTCTTATTCATAAGTAGCTTTAACACAACTCAATCACAATGGCTCCATGCTCTTCGAGGGCATTCTAATAATATCTCCATTGTGGTATCATTAAGACAACAAACAACTGCATATTGGCAAACCATCTGAAAAGTTGGGACGCAAAGCTATGGGTCTACGGATATTAGTATCTATGATTGCCAAGCTGCTGGTCGTTATTTAATAAGATTGTTTTGATGACAGGCCTAGGCCTGTTTTTTTATTTATCCGATGCCTAACAGTTCTCCACTCCCGCCTCGTAAGCGGGAGTGGAGAACTGTAGAGGCCCTGGATCCGTTCAACTAAGGTTCACTTCATCTTGAATTTGGAGGTTATATATGCGAATCGTTCCGATTGAATATGCCGTTACTCTACATTTAGCGGAAGATGTTTATGATCACTTTGGCCGAATTCTTGTAAAAAAAGGCTTATCGGTATCGGATCGAATTGTGTCGCAACTTAAAAATGCCGGTGTGTTTTCGGTGTATGTCAATGACCGATACAGTCATAATCAGTTAACACCTCCGATATCAACCGATCTGAAGATAGAGATCACCCGAGAACTGAAGAATATGTATGATATCATCCGATTGCGTCATGAGTCGGGGAATAATGTCCATGAAAGTGTATTGAAGCCACTAAATAGAATTCTGGAGTTAGCGGAACATATACAATATGAAATCATCCGTACAACTCGTCAATACCTGAGTTTTACGGACATTAAAATCCGTGAAAGTTATACGGTTTCTCACTCTTTGAATGTAGCCGTCCTGTCACTCCTGTTAGGAATTGATGCGGGCCTGGATCGAAACCGCCAGCGTGATGTCTTCTTGGGTGCATTATTTCACGATATCGGCATGAACTTTATCAATGAAAATGTCTTTATGAAAAATGGGAAACTGGATATTCAGGAATTCATAAAAATAAAAGAACATCCGAAGAAAGGATACGAAATTTTCAAGGATTTCTCCTTTGCCACTGCCTTTATGAAAATCATTGTTTTAGAGCACCATGAAAAAATGGATGGCAGCGGATATCCCAGGAATCTGGTTAATCATGAAATTCATCAACTTACCCGGATTGTTGCAGTTGCAGACATCTACGATGCCATAACATCAGACCGGTCATATAGCCGTGCTATATCGCCGAATGAAGCATTGCAGCACATGATTTCGGCGAGCGGTAAACAACTGGATTCCAAATTGGTAGATCTATTCATTAGAAAAATCATGCCTTACCCGGAAGGTTGTCTTGTGACACTCAGTGATAAGAGAACTGCATTAGTGGCAACCGTACAGGAGAGCGACCCAATGCGGCCGATTGTGATACCTATCGATCACACCACTAAGGTCTTGCTTAACACTCCAATCGACCTTACAAAAGAAAGTGATTTGCGGATAGAGAAAATTCAATATGAAATAGTATGAATATCCAGTTTATTAATAGAACAAACGCCGCCAGCAGTTGCTAGAGGCGTTTGTTTCTGTTGATCATTACCTTTTCAGTATAGCATTTTCATGATAGAGAGAAAATCAGGGCTGCAATAATTGCAAGTACAGCTTACAGCTTGGAACGAATGTGGCATCAGCACTCCATGAAATTCATATAATTGATTTGGGCTGGGATAGTACCTAGTTTACCAACCTACTAGATACCCATAATTTCTTTCTAAAGTATAAATAATTTAAGGAGCTGTCCTCAAAACCAGTGCAAATCGGTTTTTGAGGACAGCTCCTTAATTAAATAGAAAAATGGGGGGCAAGGGATACTATAAACAGTCACATAGGTAAGCTTTTACTTCATTTAGGGATTCAAATGTATTATATGCAAGTTTCTGAATTTCATTAGAGGGTTTCTTCAGATCCGGAACCAGGAAAGGAATCATCTTCGCCCTGGATGCGGCCAGGATGCCATTAGCAGAGTCCTCCAAAACGATGCAGGCCTCAGGTTTGCACCAAGACTTTCTCGCTGCAGTTCTGAATATTTCCGGATCCGGCTTGCCTTCAGATACTTCATCTCCACATACAATGACATCGAAACGATCGAGAATTCCGGCAGATTCCAGCAAGCGCTCTGCCATAGCCCTTGATGTTGAAGTGGCTACAGCTTTTTTGAACTCATGATCTTCCAAGTACGTAAGCAATTCATAGAGGCCGGACTTCACAGGAACACCGTTCAACTCGATTTCCTCTGAAACATAATCAGATTTCAACATCCGGATGCGCTCCAATGGGAATGCCTCCCCAAAGTGTTCCTTGAATATGCGCTCAGAACCCTTTGCATTCATTCCAATACCCTTCATGATCACTGATGTGTCAATCTGATAACCAAATACCATCCCCGCACGGATCCAGGCACTCAAGGAAAGTCGCTCTGTGTCGAACATCAACCCATCCATATCAAATATCACCAACGAAATATTTTCCATACCGTTAATATTCATTTCACACATCCTCTGGTCTCAGTACGTCAATAGTTGAGCTGACGGTAATATCGACGGATCTCCAGTGGATGTTTCCGTTTCTCTTCAAGGTGCTTACTGATTCTTTCAGTGATGGCTCTCATGACAAACGGCGAAGCCAGTCCTCTGAAGCATTCGCTGATTCCGTTCAGCGGGTATGATTTCGTATCAAAAACCGTGACTTTCCCGGAAATCCGGTTCACAAACTTTTCGACACGATCCATCAGCGGACGTGTGTCATCCTCCCCTTTGAACAGGATGACACTGGTATTACGGTCGACGACCTCCAGAGTGCCATGGAAGAATTCCGCAGCATGAATCGATTTCGTGCGCATCCACTGCATCTCTTCCATCACACACATGGCATAGGAATACGTCGCGCCCCACAAATTGCCGGAACCGACCAGATACTGCATGGCTTCGTCCTTGTACGCATCGGCAAACCGTTCCGCATCTGGTTCCGCATCCCTTTTCACTTCCAGCAGTGCCAGTGGCATGTTTTTCAGTTCTTCGAAAAAGCGGTCGTACTCTGTGAACTCCCCTGCGTTATACATGAACCGCAGAATCGTCGCATAGAATTTATATAGCACGCCGCCTTCATAGGATATCAGATGGTCTGTCAATTTTGCCAGAGGTGAGTCTTCCTTTTCAATAAAACCGATGACTGTTGCCCCTACTGCTTTAGCCAGTTTCAGTGCTTCAAGAATCTCCTGCGTGTCTCCAGAAACAGAATCCACAATCACGACCGAATCCTTTGAAAAATGACGGTTTCCAAGAGTCGTGAATTCTGCAGCATTTTCAACATAGACATCGATTGTCGACCTGGACTTCAGAATGCTCGCCATTTGGTCCGCAAATGCGATAGTGCCCCCGATGCCCATTAAAAATAGATTTTTGTAGCCCCTCCTACAGATTCCGTCAACAATTATCTCAATGTCACGTCGCAATGAGAGGGCGCCGTTTTCTTCCATTAGAAATTTTTCTTCGTTAAAATTCAACATGATCCTATCTCCTCAGCATGATTAGAATTACCCTTTGACTGATCCTGATGCCAGCCCTTTCACAAAATATTTCTGCATGAACAGGAACAAAATCACCATTGGCAGAGAAGAGATGATGATGCCTGCCAACAGGACTGTCCAGTCCGTATTGAGCGCATCCCTGAATGCCATGAGCCCGACAGGGATTGTTACAATGTCTTTGTTTTCCACGAATACCAAGGCAAATAGGAACTCGTTCCAGACAAAGATAGCATCCATGATGGCCGTTGCAGCAAAAATCGGCAGACTGATCGGCACGATGATCTTGTAGAAAATCTGAAAACTGTTGCAGCCGTCTATGATTGCGGCTTCCTCAATCTCTCTTGGGAAGGTCAGAAAATAGGACCGGATCAGGAAAACTGCAAAAGGCAGCTTGAAAGCAATATACGGAATGATCATGGCAAGTCGCGTGTTATAGATATGCAGTGCCTGCAGAATCTTATAGAGCGACACTAAGGCCACTTCCGGCGACAGCATCAGTCCACCCAGGATTACAATGAACAAAGCATTCTGTCCCTTGATATTGAAGCGAGTCAGCCCATATGCACATAATGCCCCAAGGAAAACGGTCAGAAAGATCGATACGACGCTAACATAGATACTATTCAGGAAATACTGGGATAATCCCAAGTCCCATGCGGCTTTGTAATTCTCGAAGTGCAGTGTGTGCGGAAAATTGAAGGAATTCGTGAACAGCTCCCCAGTAGTTTTCAAGGAATTTATGACCGTCCAATAGAGTGGATAGACCACGACTGCCGTAAGAAAAACCAACAGGGTGTTGATGGTAATCTTTGATACCGAGAGTTTTTTTGAGTCTTTCATCAGCCGGTTGCCACTCCTTTACTCACTACCTCTTGATAGTCTGGTCTGTAGAATCGAAAGCGAAATCGTGATTATGAAAATGATCACTCCGATTGCCGAGGCATAGCCCATCTCATCGTTGATGAAGGCTGATCTGTACAGATAGGTGCCTAAGACATGGGATGAAGTGCCTGGCCCTCCAGACGTCATGACATACACCTCTGCAAATACTTTGAACGCCCCAATGATCGTAATGACCGATGTCACCAGCGACATGTCGCGAACCAATGGTACTGTAATCAGCAGTGCTTTCTGAAGCCCAGTAGCACCATCTATCTCTGCTGCCTCGTATAGTTCCTCTGGGATCTTCTGAATCGCTACGATGAACAGCATCATGATATATCCGACATATTGCCACTGACTCATTGCGATGATGCTGAATATTGCAGTCTTTGATTCGCCAAGCCAAGCATGTGTCAAGCTTCCAAGACCGATGGCATTGAGAATGCCATTCAAGATGCCCATTTCCGGATTATAGATGAATTGAAACAGCAGTGCGACAACGGTAATGGAGATCACTGATGGCACAAAGTAAATGCTTCTGAAAAATGCCTGCAACTTCGGGGATACATACTTGCTTTCTAAAAGAATCGCCAGGAACAGTCCCAGTCCCACCTGGAAAACCAGGGAGATAACGGCATAAAGAATGTTGTTCCTAAGGGCTGTATAGAAAATATCGTCACTGAAGATTTTGATGTAGTTCTCAAATCCAACAAAGGTACTAGTCGTTGAATACGAACTCATTTCGAAAAAACTGAAATAGAAATTCTGTACGATTGGGATATATACAAATACGATGATCAATAGCAATGCAGGGAAAATGTACGCATAGGGTGCTATCTTGTTCTCTCTCATCTTACTCCCATCTTCCTGTTTTTAAATTTGAGGCAGCGGCTGGAAAACCGCTGCCTCACGGGACCTTCTGTTATTGCGCTGTATTCCTGACTTCCTGGGCAGTCTTTTTGATGGCCTCCATCATCGCTTCCGGAGTCGTTTCGTTATTGGTAAGACTTTGTGTTTCTGCCAGGTAAACGTTCACGAGTTTGGCATCTATGTCAGTATCCAACCAGTACACGATATCAGAAGCTTCATTAATGAGATCCGAGGCCTTAACGACCTTTTCATCCGCATTTGATGTGTTGTATAGGCCTTTAATACCGTTTATGATTCCAGTAGCCTTGACCTCCTGCAATCCCACTTCTTCACCTGTGAGATACTTCAGAAATGCGATGGCTTCCTCCGGATGCTTCGTGTTCGCAGAGATCACGAAGCCTTCGGGTGCACCTGTCAACTTGTTCTGATCCCCTTTGCCATCTGTAATATCTGGAAATTTAAACATGTCCCACTGAAAATCTGCCGCTTGGATATCTTGAACTTCGCCAATTTCTGCGGTTTCCAGATACATCATGGCCGCATCGCCATTGATCCAGGTCTGTCTTGCCTGTTGGTGTGAAAGTGCATTCGAATTCGCGTTGAAATAAGGAATCAGTTCCTGATATTTCTTGAGCGCTTCCAAGTATCCAGGATCGGTGAATTCCCCGGTCTTCGCATTGTAGTCCTTAATCCGCACGTCTTCTGCCACTACCTTTTGGTTCAATGTGCCAATATAGTGTGCACTTGCCCATGGGGCCTGATTTCCATATGCAATGGGAGTAATGCCTTTGCTCTTCAGCGTTTTGCAGACTGTCAGGAACTCATCCCAGGTTTTGGGCACCTGAAGTCCATTATCATTGAAGATTTTCGTGTTATAGAAGAACACCTTTCCCTCAACTCGATAGGGAATCCCATAGGTCTTATCATCCAGTGTGAAGGGTTTCACCTGAGCTTCCATCAAAGAATCTTTCCACCCATCTGTGTTGAGCGCTTGGGTAAGATCGAAGATTTTGTTCTCTCGTACGAATCGATACATGAACTCCCCACTCCATGTGAAGAAAACGTCGGGTGCTTCTTCTGTACCTAAGATGATTTTGATTTTTTCTTTGTATGGATCATTCGCAATTGACTGCATGTCTATCTTGATATTTGGATTCGCAGTCTCAAAATCCGCTACTACTTTATCGAGGAAGCTTTTATTTGGCTCCATCGGCCAGCGATGCAGAAATTTTATTGTAACCTGACCATCGTCCTTTACAGCAGGTTCCGCTGCTTTTGCGGAGCATCCCGAGAATAACATTACGAAAGTAACACATACTGCTAGAAGAATCATCAATCCATTTCGATTTTTCATGTGTCCACCCCTTCTAATAGTTTAGTCCGTATCCAAACGCACCACATACCATGCAATTCTGGGCCGCAAAAGCAGCGCCCCTTTTCAGGCTTTCCACGATGACCTCTGCTTTTCCTTCACTCTTTCTGGACTGGACGATATAGTTCAAAACAAATGCCGTTATGAAGGAATCCCCTGCGCCCAATGTATCGATTGCCTGAACTGTGTCAGGACTTTGATGATAGTAGTCTGCGCCGTCGTATAGAATGGCACCTCTGGAACCTGCAGTTCCTAAAGCAATACCGCCACCAAGCAAATGGGCATGAAGCAGCAATTCTCTGATTTCCTGATCATTCAGGTGACTACAGGAGAAACAACTGAAATCCACATGTGGGCATACTTTCTCCATCAACGTTTCATTAAAATGATTGGAAAAATCATATGAAACTGATATCCCAGCCTCTTTAAACCTAACAATTTCGTTTTCCATGTTATAGCTGTAACAGCTGGTGTGTACAATATCGAAACTCTTGATATACGTCATGTCGTCTTCGCTGAGGACAATCGGATGCTCTTTTTGGACCCCGCCTTGATTACCTTTGAGGAATACCCGGTCCCCATCTACAAGGCTAACTCTTGCAAACCCGTTCTCGCCTTCCACATGCCTACAGCGTGAGATATCCACATTAAGTTCCGTCAATACTTTTTCAATGTGTGCTGCTGCTGTGTCACTTCCGAGAGTGCCTAGATAGGCCGTTTGATACCCCAGCATATTGGCATACACGCTGAAATTGAGTGCATTCCCGCCTGGATACATGATACGGGTATGGATGTACTTGTCCACGACGTTGTCGCCTATTCCGATTGCTCTGATCATAATCCCACCTGATATTCAGATCCACCTAATCCGGTCGACCTCTTAATATTCGAACTTCCACATATACCGTCGCTCTGAAAGCGGATGGTTCCGGGCTTCAGCAAGCTGTTCGGCATACACACGCATGACATTCACGAAAACAAGCGGATTAAAGAAGTCGACAACGGCTGCATCAATCTGATCCAGACCATACTCCTTTGCATCCAGTAATTCCATTTTTTCGCCATATTTAGAAAGAAAGCTCAGCGCTCTTTCATCCAGAGGCCGTGTCCTGCCCTCGCTCATCAGCATCAGGAAGGGAGTCTCTCTGTCAGTGATTTCGAAGGGGCCATGGAAATATTCCCCCGAGTGGATCGCTGCGGAATTGACCCACTGCATTTCCAATAGGATACAGATCGAGAATGCATAAACCTCGCCATAGCTGGCGCCGCTGCCCATAACGTAAATCAGTTTTTCATCTTTAAATGCTTTTCCGAATTTCACAGCTCTGTCTTCAATCAAGGATTTTGCATTTTTCGTGATATTCTGGATTTTACCAAAGCCATCCAGTGCCTTCTCGTAATGGGCATATCCTTCTACCTGGTTCAGGATTTCAACTGCCAAGGCTAATGGAATCGCTGTCTTCTGGTTCATAACATCCGAGTTGTTCCCAAACTCATAAGTAATATTATAGTCTCCAAACTTAGTCAGTGGGGAATCTTCTGTGAAAGTCAGACAAATAGTTGCAGCGCCTTTTCCTTGAGCCATCTCTGCTGCTGCAACCGTCTCCGGTGTATTTCCAGCATGGGATGTAAGGATTACTATAGAATTCTCTCCGAGTGCTTTCGGGGCCGCATGCACGAATTCATTGCTGCTGTAATGTTCCACTTTTAGCGCCGTGGCTTCGCTTTGTAGGAAGTACTTTGCAGGATAATAGCTCGCAAAGGAACCTCCACAGGCAATCAGATAGACCTGTTTGACGCCTCCTTTGTTCTCCGTGCGTGATACGATACTCTTTACAATTTCCTTCTCAGTCATTTAAGTTCTCCTTGGATACATGATTTTCAATGCCCTAAATACATCATATAACGTTATATGACATCATAGTAGCATGGTCCTGTATAAATGTAAATATACAAATCTAAAAATAATAGTCCGATCCGATGATTTTCTCGATTTCAAATATCTCGGGTTGCTAAAAAGCCCCATGCAGGGAGTCATATTCTCCGCGCATAGGGCTTGATGCTGAAATCAGGTAAAGCTTGTTTAAAATCCATTGGTATAGGAGAGTTTGAACTTCTCCCCCACGATAATCTGCTCTGACCGATGGACAGGATGGTTGTCAACGTCATAGGCCGTTGCAGTAATGTTGAAAAGCGGAGAGCCTTTGGTGATTTTCAGATGGGCCACTTCTTCATCCCCGGCCTTGGCAATTTCAATGGTGCTTCTTGATTTGCAAGGGTTGATGTCGTATTTCTTTGAGAGAATCTCATAAAGTGAGGATTCCAGATTTTCCTCCATCAGAAATTTATACTTTTCATACGAAAAGTAGTTGTTCTCAATCATGATGGGCTCATCGTCCGCATAGCGGATTCTTTGGATATGAATGACCTTATCTTCATCGACGAGCTCCAATTCCTCCAAATCCTCGCTGGTTGGTTCGATGATATCTCTTTTGATCAATTTGCTGCTGGGTTTTACGCCTTTGGCCTTACAAGCCATTGTGAAGCTGAGAAAAGTGATGATCTCTCTTTCCATTTTCCGCTTGTTTACAAATGTGCCTTTGCCCTGCTTCTTGATCAGATAACCTTCTTCGACTAGATCCGAAATAGCATTCCTGACAGTGATCCGGCTGACGCCATATTTCGAAATCAGTTCTAGCTCAGTCTGGATCTTCTCGCCCGGCTTCAGCTCCTCTTTGAGGATTGATTCCTTGATTCGTTCCTTTATCTGTTGGTACAAGGGCATCATATCATTGTGACTTAGCATACGCACCACCTCAATCGTTATATATCATTATACACATTTTCATTGGAATACTACCACAGTTACCTGACAAATACAATAATTTCGATTTTATCACTTATAGACAGATTCCGAGTCTTAAAGAGGCATTCCAGACGATGGCTTAAGTTTATTACAATGTAAATCAGATCTTTTAAATGATTTTTACATTCTCAACTATCTGTGTTTATAATATCTTGTTCAAATTGCTTAGCCATTTATTATCTCTCCCTTGAAAATTGCATTGTATAATCACATCATAAAGCTTAAAGTTGAGTTTAAGTCAATCGTTATTATTATGATGTGTATGATATCATTATTCTATTAAGAAAGTTTCTGAACTTACCGGGCTTCCCCCATCCACACTCCGTTTTTACGAGAAATAACAGATTTTGCCGCCAATCATGCGTACCTCGGCAGGCATTCGCATCTATGATGACCATGATATGGAGTGGATTTCCATCGTCACCTGTCTAAAGAACACCGATATGTGTCTGTAAAGAGTATTGTTCTTCCCTCATTCTGATCAGTTAAGTGATGACTTGGCATTCTCTGAACAGAATATTAAAAGCCGTAACAGGGGGCAAGCCCCGCTTCTGGGTCAGGCTCTCTTGTTCGGTTCAAAGGCGTCGGCATGCGGAACGTTATGCGACATCGGCCAGAAATAGAAGTTGGAGAGTATATGAAAAAGATAGAAGAATACATAGATGAACTGAATAACCTTAAGAACTGGAAAGCCTTCTTGATGGAGGAATCTGGGCTTCCCGGCCCGCGCGGCAATATTGAGTTAGCTCAAGCAGTTGCTATTTCAGGGAAGGAAGCCCTTTTTTTAGAACTACTTAATTTCACACCTGAAAAAGCGCCAGTTAATACTCCAGAAGAATTTCTGCATTTCTGTGGGACTTTGGGGCTAGGTGCACTCATAGTACAAGGAAAGAAAGAGTATCTTGAAACATTACGTTTGTTATCATCAGACCCTCGATGGAGAACACGAGAAGCAGTAGCAATGGCTTTGCAGATTTATGGAGAAAACTATATTGAAGAACTGATAAATGAAATGGAAAAATGGGCTCAAGGCAACAATTATGAAAAGAGGGCTGCTGCAGCTGCGCTTTGTGAGCCGAAGTTGCTAAAAGAGGAAAAACAAGTATCAAAAATTTTGAGACTACTGGACCGAATAATGGAATCAATATGTGAAATCCAAGATAGAAAAGAAGAGAGTTATATCGCTTTAAAGAAGGGAATGGCTTATTGCTGGAGTGTTGCAGTGGCTGGAAATCCTAATGAAGGAAAGAGACTCATAGAAAAATGGATAGAATGCACAGATAAGGACATTCGTTGGATTATTAAAGAGAATATGAAGAAGAAAAGGCTTGAAAGAATGGATAATGAATGGACAGAGCGATTAAAGAAAAAACTTGGGATATAGTCATAATCGGAGGTGGAAAAATTGAGTCGTATTGAAAGTATGGTCACAGATTCTCTATCCATTAAGTGCCTAATAGTGTTGTATTCCTATCACCACAACAACACGGCCAAAATCGCCCAGGTTTTTTCGGATGTTCTTAACGCGCAGATCAAAACGCCGGACCAGGTAACTCAGGAGGATCTTCAGCAGTATGATCTGATTGGTTTTGGTGCAGGAATAGACAGCGGGAAACACTACAAACCCATTCTGGACCTTGTGGATAGGCTATCAACGGTAAACAACCAGAAGAGTTTTATATTTTCAACCAGTGCCATTCAGGGAGCAGGCAAGGTTGAAAAGGATCACTCATTGCTCAGGGAGAAACTGGCTTCAAAAGGTTTTATAATTGTCGATGAATTCAGCTGCAAGGGATTTGATACAAATAGCTTTCTCAAGTTTTTCGGTGGATTGAACAAGGGAAGGCCGAACAGCGAGGACCTCAAGCATGCAGAAGAATTTGCTATTGGCCTATGGCAGAAGGTAAACAGCCCTACTTAGATGGGTTATTAGCAATTGGTTATTGGATATGACCGGCTTTCTTGCCTTTTCTAAAAACCTATTGCCTCTTGCCATGCACGTTCATTAGCATTCTTCAAGTTAGGCTTCCACGTCACGGTGTGAAACCGCCGAATGTCAGATGGGCTTCTGGGTATAAATTACATGAACTGTGATAATATCGAATTTTCTTGGTGCTCAAAAGCAACCTATTAGACCGACTTCAGCTTTCTATCTGAACCACAGATTGTCGCTCCTGAAAAAGGACGCGCAGGGTAGAATGTTAGCTATGGGGTTATACCATTTGTTGAGTTTCCAATAGGAGGATGATCACATGCCAGAAGCAAAAATGAAAGCAATTATATGCTCTAAATATGGGCCGCCGGAAGTTCTTAATATGGCGGAAATCGAAAAACCAATACCTAAAAAAACTGAAGTGTTAGTTAAAATACATGCAACAACAGTATCAATAGGTGACTCCAGGATTCGTGGTTTTCGAGTACCATTATCCTTTTGGATTCCCGCCCGCTTAACACTTGGTTTAAGAAAACCAAATAAAGCTGTACTAGGCAGTGTTTTTGCTGGGGAGATTGAAGCAGTAGGAAGTGATGTGCAGCATTTCAGTAAGGGCGATCATGTTTTTGGATCTACCGGACACAATTTAGGTGCTTATGCCGAGTATATTTGCATTCCTGAAAATGGGTGTTTAAGTATCAAACCAATTGATCTGACATATGAAGAAGCTGCCGCAATTCCATGGGGTGGCAATACTGCCTTGTATTTTTTAAGAAAAGGAGATATACGGAAAGATCAAAAAGTGCTTATATATGGAGCTTCCGGAAGTGTAGGCAGTAGTGCTGTTCAGATTGCCAAATACTTTGGTGCTGAAGTTACAGGAGTATGCAGTACAGATAATCTGGACATGGTGAAGTCATTAGGGGCAGATGAAGTAATCGATTATAAAAGTACCGATTTTACCCGAAATGGTGAAAAGTATGATGTTATTTTTGATACTGTTGGAAAAAGTCCAATTACCGGTACAATTAACTCGCTTAAATCGACTGGCATATATATTCATGCAATGACTACTCCCGCAACAGAAATCCGAATAAGATTAGGCCTGATGGGTAGTAAGAAAAAAATGATTGGAGGAACTTTTTCACCAAATGCTGAATTTATAAATTATCTGAAAAAACTTGTTGAAGATGGACATTTAAAACCAGTCATTGACCGGATTTATCCGATGGCGCAAATGGTGGATGCTCATAGATACGTTGATAAAGGGCATAAGAAGGGAAATGTCATAATAACAATTAATTGAAACGAAATAACGACTATGTGTAAATGAAGGTTCCGTTTGTATTTTGGAGGTTCTATGCCCCGCTCTTCGATTCATCACTTTTCAAAAACCACCGCAAAATACGGAACCGAGCTCTTCCAAGAAGGCGATCTATACCTGACCGAAAAAAAATTTCCTGCAGTCATTTGCCTGCTTCATGGCGGCTTCTGGCGTATGCCTTATGATCGAAAACAACTGTCGTCAATGGCTCTTGATCTTGCATCACATGGCTTTGCAGTTTGGAACTTGGAATACCGTCGCTTGGATGCAGAGGGTGGCGGATGGCCAGGCACATTCAATGATGTTATTGAAGCGGTAAATCACCTGGAGCAATTTGTACAGAGCGGCATTGAACTTGATTTGAGGCGTGTGATCATTGCCGGGCACTCTGCCGGTGGTCATCTGGCATTGTGGTGCGCTGCACAAGACAGCGAGTTCCCTTCCCCATTTACGAGGTTACGAATAAAACCCTGTGCAGTCGTCGGTTTAGCTCCAGTTGTTGATCTTAGAAGCGGATATGAAGCCCATGCAGGAGATGATGCCGTTTCAGATTTGCTCGGTGGATCACCGATGGAAGTCCCTGAGAGATACCTAATAAGTTCGCCCATTGAAATGATCCCCCTTGGTGTGCGTCAGCTTATCATGCATGGTACCCTTGATGATGGACTGCCGGTTGAATTGGCAAGAGAATACGCCCGTTTGGCAAGATCTGCTGGAGATGAGATAGATTTCATAGAAGTCCCGGAGGCAGGTCATATGGATTATTTGGATACTGATAGCAAAGCCTATGCTTCATTCTACAAGTGGCTAACAGACGTTGTACCATCAAACTGAAGACTATCTACAATAAACCGCCTGCATCCCCCACCGCTACCCTTCCAGGACAGGCCGTTTTATTTTTGTAAGGATAGTTTCTGCACACTGGAATTTACTCATGCAAACTTGAACTCAAAACATAAGGGACGGTTCTTTTTGCTTTTGTAATTGTACATTTGCCACAACAAATGAATGGCTTATTAATTGACCGCGAAACGGTGTTGCGGTTCTAAAAAAAGGGTATAGGTGTAATAAATATGTCGAGTAAAGGGTAGAAGAAATGTTAAAACGTGGAATGAACTGCTTGAGTTCTTCGTAAAAAATTGAAAATCAAAGAATTCTAAATTTGACGTAGAATTTAGGAAGCATTATCAAAAGGAGATTCAAATATGAAAATCAAACTATTAATCTTATTAAGCGTATTCGTTCTTTTAGTTGGGTGTTCTGCTGGAAATCAACCAAGTAAAAATGATAAAGCTCCAGCACCAGAGCCAACTAATAGTCAAGGCGCCTCGTCAGGTGTTGAACATAACATCACCATGGAGCTCTCAAAATTTGCTTTTGACCCTAATACTATTGAGGTCAACCAAGGTGATGTGATTCATTTGACCTTGACTTCAAAAGATTCAACGCATGGCTTTAGTATTGATGCATATAAAGTCAATGTGATCGTTAACGGCGGCGAAACCCAAACAGTTACTATTCAAGCAGATCAGAAGGGCACGTTTGAGTTTTATTGTAGTGTGCCTTGCGGATCAGGTCATGGTGATATGAATGGCAAATTGATTGTCAAATAGCAGCATCCCAGCAAATCACTCAAAAGTCGAATTAAGCAGCACCCACCGCCATCCTTCCAGGACAGGCGGTTTTATCCGATGCCTAACAGTTCTAAGACTCCCGCTTCTATAAGCGGCGAGTGGAGAACTGTAAAGGCCCTGGATCCGTTCAACTAAGCTTCGGATGGAGTAGAAACTCCACCCGAAGCAAAGGTTCACTTCATTTTGCCGGAGAAATTACTGGTCATTCTCAGAAATCAACAACTGCTAACATATACGCTCATGCCATCGAAAACAATAAAAAAGCCGCTTCAAACGCCCTGGAGATTAATCTGCTTAAGCGAAGAAATGGCTGAAAGAAATCAGAGAACTCTTATGGTTTTCTTTAATTTTTCTCAAAATGCATAAGGCTTTTTAGAGAGCCCACCCTAAAATCAGATTTTCTGCATAACCTGAATAAAAATGAACGCTTATGCAATTAGCACAAGCGTTCATTTTACTCAATTCGTTTGGCGGAGAGATAGGGATTCGAACCCTAGGAACCTTTCGGCTCAACAGATTTCGAGTCTTGTAAAATGCCGTATTTCGAATTATACAGGAGGGTGAGTTGCTTGAAAATACTCGATTATTGCTTTTTATGATGTTATCTTTCAATGTCGTTTTTCTTCTATAAGGCCCCAAAAAAGCCCCAGGGTTTTGGGTAATACTCATCTGTAGATACACCCTCCCTATTCCAGACTAGGGTTCGATACACCGAAAGATTTCCTTACATATTTAAAACAAAATGTTCAAGTTTGCACCAAAATCCGCTTCCTGAAAAGAATATCTTTTGCTTCGAACGAGTATTCAGAACCATGAAAATCAGCAAGATCCTGAGGCTGCAGGTATTTCTAAGTGTCGCGGCTACACGGTGCAAGAAACATTCTGAAATTCATAAGAGATAATTTTAGCAGCCATTTCCAAGACACACATATCGAAATTTGTGATATTCCGCCGGGTTCCAAAAATCACCATATGTCCATTAACTTTGTTCTGGATTAGGATGGGTACAACGAACCAATCTACATATTCGTTGTTTACTATGACCTTGGCCTTTACCTTCTTAGGCAAAGCAAATTGACAGGTTGTGGTCTGGAAGTATTTCGCTACACATTTTATCAAAGTGTCGTAATCCCCTAGAGCGTCCCGTTCGTCGAGAATATACTCTTCAAAATGATGGTTTTTTACTATGAGGGGGTTCTCTAAGTTTTGCCTCAGTACCCTGATAATCTCAATAATGCCATCGCCCATTAATATGGCATCCATAATATCTTCGCGAATCTTTATAATCTTCTTGAGCAACGCCACCTGCTGGTTGGAACTCTCCTTGATGAAAGGCGCCATTACAGTGATTTCCAGGTCTTTTTTCAGGTTAACACTTCTCTTGTTGACCAAACCCTTCCTCACCCCCCATCTAATTCACAACTTGCAAATGACTCAACTTGATCCCCCTGAAAATCAACAATGGTATATACCGCTGACAGCATCAAACTGATTGAAGTGGTCAAGAAAAATCTACTTCTTTTGCCCGCTCCAGTACCTTGGCTTGGTCAACTTTCCATATGTCCTCAGGATGTATCAGTCATTAAAATGTTTCGAAACGCTTATCAAATTGTTCAGGTTAATGCCTTTTATTTGATAATATTCACCCGAGATTTACGATCCGCGTTTTAGATCCAAATCATTACAGCATGCTTTTGAAAGACTTTGTCCACCATCGAGGTGAAAATCCGACTTTTCAATAATCGCATCGACTTTTCTAACTTGAGGTCTTGCGCACGTTAATAATTGAACTTATCATCTCATCCTCTTGAATACTCTGCAAACAGACTATTACTACTTTCTGAAGTTCCTCATTGAAATCTTTGATCTCCAGTTCTCCAATCGCAATTTCATCTTTTGAGGTCTTGATCTTGAAGCTGTTAAATTGAACCATGTTTTGCGTGTTCAGGATTTCTTCGATGTTCTTGCCTTCTAGATTTTCTCGAGTCAATCCCAGCGTTTTGCAGCCGCCATCATTGACTTTCAGAATGATGGAATCGGAATCCACACTCAATAGCGGGAACGACCGACTGAGAGCGGTTTGAGGGCAGAGTTCATCTGCTTGAATCAGGAATTTTTTTAAATAACCATTTAAATTTATTGGACTGGCTTCGCTTTTTCTGTGTATATTATTTTGCATTGCAGTTCTCACTAGATTTACCCTCCTGTTATGTTTTTCTTAGATTTTTATTATGGGGTTCAGCCAGAAAATCAACAATTTCTGACACTAAACATTTACAATGCATATGGATGCACATACACTTTAATTCTAGGTGTTTTTTCAATATCATATTTCATTTCCATTCCCGGTAGGCGTTCGCTTTTCGCAAAATACTTATTAAGCGGATCTGATTTATTCAGTGGTGGATGAAAATTCAAAATATGCCATTTGTCATAAATCACTTGAGATATCCTTACAAATAATGCAGCAAGGAATGAGGCAAAATGAATCCCTGCATTGTTTTTATGAAATCTACCGCGTCATCTGGATTCATTGGGGCACAATAAGAACGATTGAAGGTTGTGGCGACGAAGACATCGGCAATAGCAATAATTCCGGCCCCCATAAGGATGTTATCTCCTGAGAGTCCGTCCGGATAACCAGTTCCGCCGTATTTCTCATGGTGGGACTCAGTTGATGGAGTTCTTTGTACAGCGAAGATTATCGTGCCCGAAGTTAAAAACAAGAATCCAATTAATCAAGCAGCTCATTGGATTGACTTACAGCCTAGTTATATCAAGGTTTAATGCCGGATTCTGCTGAGAAACTTGAGTTAATAATCGATCAAATTCAACTTTCTGTTATCCGCTATTCTAGAAGCCTTTCATGTTCTAAGGATTCATCGGTGATACTAGCAATGAGAATGCATGCCAACAGAATCCCAATAAGGAGTATCATGGTATATAAATGATTTCCGTTGAAGAAAGTACTCAGTGTTAGGAACAATAAACTCCCAAGATTTCCAGCCCATTGAAGAAGTCCAACTGAAGTACCCTCTGACGTCGGATAAGCGGCTTCAGCACCAAACACAAGTAAAACCGGCATGATTCCCGTTAAGAAGAATCCATATAGAATAGCAGCAAAGCTAATCATAACTAGTTGATGAAAGAAGGTGAACATAAGAAATCCTACGATACTCAACGCCAAACTCATCTTCATAATCGGTAGTCGTCTCTTGTGTAAGTCTTTGTCCGTCATAATGGGGATAAGGATGGTACCTAACAACCCACTGACTGCTATCACCACACCAATAAAACCAATCGTCACTGCTTCCAATGGTTTATCGCCCGAGAAGAAATTCAAAATCGGTTGAATTAATGTGGAAAATACACCATAAATACCGTAGACGCTGAAGCAAATCAGAATAGCTCCTAGGAAGCTCTTGCGCTTTAGGCACACTTTCAGACCTTCAATTAAGTGGGCACGCTCAACTAACCTATCGTAAGTTGGAGGAGACGGAGGGTTCTCACTAGCTACAACCGAAAATATAATTGTAAGTATTACCGTTGCATAACCATACATTTTCAGTGCATCCTTAATGCTTACCCCAGCCTGAATCATTGCAGGAGTTCCTAGCATTCCTATCATTACGCCTAAAAATATTGCAAATACACCCAATCCATTGGCAGTTGCCCTTTCCTTTGGGGGGAACCATTTTCCTGCAACCATACCAACTGAATTCACTATACAAGGTTGCGCCATTGATAAACCAACAGTACACCAAAGGACTGCTGTGTAACTTTCACCCCAGAAACCACGGGCCAATGCGCATAGCGACATCAGAATACAAGAATATACTACCGAGTTATACCAACCAAATTTTTCTAAAACCCACATTGAAAGAAATGAAAAAGTGACCATGCCCAGCATAATTATCATGGACAGATTGCTGATCGCGGTTTCACCCTTAGCTTTGTCCACAAATCCGTAATATTGCCACGCCTGAGTCGTGATTGAAAAGAATGTAGCCCAGAGAAACTGCATTGCAGTACCCACACCAACATAGGCCGCAAGTACACTCCAACGTCGATTATAAATCCTGAATTCACAATTCTCATATCCTAGCATTTGTCTCGTTTTCCCCCTTCGAAAGATTTAATAATGCTAAGAGCATCCTTCCGACAAAGAGCAAGCGGAGGATGCTATAGTATGATATACGAAGTTTGTAGACATGGCACCTAAGATTATATCGGAGTTAATGCAAGGGGGGATTCTGATCCAAACGGATGCGATTGAGTCACATATTTCATTTACCGTTTTCACCCAATCTGGATGAACTAAAAGCCACAATTATCGTTATCCAGCTATCTATACTTCTAATGCAATTCTCATCGTTCCATAGGGCCTAATAATGAGTTCATGACAGGAATCGCCCCCAAAAACAGCTTGCATTAATCTGAGATAATCTTCGAGAACCTCATTGGGCACAAAAGATTGTATCGTTCCTGCAAAACCGCCTCCATGGACTCGCCACGCACCTTTTCCCTTAAGGAAGTGCTCAGTCATTGCAAGAGCAACTGTTATTCCCTGCTTCTCAACATCCTGGGTTGAATAACAATTCTGACACAACATCCAAGAGCTGTTACCAGACTCAATCACTAGCTCTAAAAATTTGAAGTAATTATTCTTTTCCAAGGCGTCAACCTGCTTAACGACACGTTGGTCATCGGCATAGAAATGGAGCGCTCTCAGGATTGCACGGTCACTGACTTTCGTCCGTAAAACATTAATATTTCCAAGCATTCTATCTTTTGGTATTTCACGAAGAACTTGGCCACCGAGAGCTTTTGCAACTTCTTTCATTTCATGTTCTAGTGCCTCATAATCTTCGTTCAAGTCAGCGTGATTCCCACCTGTATCCACAATTACCATAGTAAACCCATTATTCGAAAAATCGTAATCTACCTTTCTGACTATAGGACTGTCAAAATCTTCGAAATCGATGGTCACTAAGCCTCCAACTGCACAAGTTGTCTGGTCCATCAGCCCGCAGGGCTTCCCGAAGTATTCATTCTCAGCAACTTGTGCAATCTGCGCCCCCAGGATATCATCTATCTTTGCTTCATTATAAAAATGGTTGAGAATACTGACGACTATGACCTCAAAAGCTGCAGATGAGCTAAGTCCAGAGCCTTTCAGCACATTGCTGGTAATATAGGCATCAAAACCCCCAATTGCATACCCCAGTTCATTCAGTCTGGCACATACTCCTCTGATTAGAGCAGCAGATGTATACCGCTCATCCCTAACCGCCGCGAGCTGGCTGATCTGTATTTCATTCCGCGAAAAACCCTCCGAATGGATGCTGATGATCCCAGTGTTGTTTTTCGCTGCCACAGCGATGACATCCAGATCAATTGCTGCAGCCAGCACTCTGCCTGCATTATGATCGGTATGGTTTCCTCCAACTTCCGTCCTTCCCGGCGTACTGAAAAGGTCAATCTCACTGTGCTCAGGATAAATTTCAGAAAACTGGTCAATTGCACTTACATACCGTTGAATTTGTTTTTCAACAACCCCCGACTTTTTTCCATAAAGCTGCTCAAACAGCACTTGGGCTACTCCCTGTTTAAGCGCTATTTTAACCTTATTCAACTCAAGCATCAACTTCACCTCATTCTCTTAATGTTGACAAACCAAGCATGCAATCTACTTCCCTGCCAGTTCCCTGATGCTGGCAGCCATATAATCGATTGCCTCATCCGTCAGCCTTGGGTGGATGGGTAGTGTTACATATTTCTCGAATTCATTTTCTGCTACAGGACATTCTCCCACCATATGTCCTTTGGCTCTATAAGGCGCAGTCAGATGGATTGGCGTATAATGAGACCACGCTTTGATGCCTTTGTTCGTATAGAGTTCCCACATGAAATCAGCTTTGGGCATGGGGAATGTATCTTCCACCTTCACCATATACAGGTGGAAAGTATGTTTGCCATTGGGATCTACATAGGGAAGAGTCAGCCCTTCGATTCCTTCTAATTTTTTTGTGAGTCTCTGAGCCAGCTCATTTCTCTTTTTATTGTTACCATCAAGTTTCTTCAGTTGCTCAATGCCTACGGCAGCCTGGGCATCAATCATTCTGAAATTATAGCCGATGTCATCAAAACTTAATTTCCAGTATTCCTTGCCCATGGGAAATTTTTCTTCATCAATTGACAGGTACTTATCACTTTCACCATAAATTCTACAGCAAAGAGAACGATAGGACAGAATACTTTCAAAATACTTACTATCATTTGTAGTCACCAAGCCGCCTTCACCCAACGTAGACATGTTCTTCTGCTGGTGAAAACTGAATACACCCATGTGCCCCATATTACCAGCCAGCTTACCTTTGTATTGCGCACCAGGGCTATGGGCACAATCCTCAATAACAACTATGCCATGCTTATTTGCGATTTCCATAATCTTATCCATCTCACAGCATTGACCATATAGGTGAACCGGCACAATAACTTTTGTTTTGGAGGTGATTTTTTCTTCCAGTTTTTCGGCATCTAGATTAAGGGTTTCAGGGTCCACATCACAAAAAACAATATTGGCTCCCAAAACCGAAAACGCAGACGCCGTAGAAATCCAACTGACAGGCGTAGTAATCACTTCATCCCCTGGCTGAATACCTGCAGCAATGCCTGCCAGAGTAAGACCAGTAGTTGCTGATGTGAGCGCAAGTGCATACTCAGTGCCGCAGTACGTGGCAAACGCGTCTTCAAATTCCTTGACCTTTTTGCCACAGGAAGGAGCCTGGTTTTTCAAGACATCCAACAATGCTACTTCTTCTTCTAGACCATACGTTGTCCCATATGCAACTTCTAGATTATACTTTATTTTAGGTTTAATCATTAATAACACTCCTATCATAGTTTAATTAGCAACCTCTGCTATTTATCACTTATGTTTTTCGCCATTATCAAACATATCTGTCAGGATTCATTTCCTTCTGGATGACTCTGCTAATCCCTTCACTGACGCTGAGGATTCTGGTTTCTAAAACCCGTTGGGCCTTGTCAACGCTTATGATCCCGTTCTTGTGCCTGGGTGCTCTGCCAGGTATAATTTCCTCCAGAGTCTGTAACTTGACTAAATCTTCACTGAATCCCATCATTACTGCTGCTCTTTTGGTCAGCTCATATCGATTGATACTGTCAGTCGCACCAATATGAAGAATTCCTGTATAATCATCCTCCGCCAACTCCAATACGACTTCTGAAAGCGTCAGCACATCCACTGGGGTCCTTACTTCACTCATAGGGCACAGGATTTCAACCGAATTTTCAAGTTTGATTCTCAGCGACTCAAAGAAGGAATTGCCCCCTGTTACAGGAAACCCCATCACCAGTGATATCCTGATTACTGCTGCACCCGGATGAGCTGTCAACACTGCTTTTTCAGCTTCAGCCTTGGTATAGCCGTAATAATTCACAGGGGCTGGAAGGTCTTCTTCCCTATAGTCGACGCCTTGGCCGCTGAATACTGCATCACTGGAAAAGAAGACAAGCTTTGTTCCATGCTTGGCACAGCTCTCAGCAATGTTCTTGGCCCCCGTCACATTCACGGACCACGCCAGCTCCTTATTGTTTTCAACTTTGTCGATGTCCGCAATGGCCGCGAGATTTACCACAGCTTGCGGTTTGATCACATCTATCGCTTTTTCAATCTGTTCTTTATCCGTGATATCTACCGTGAGCCATTCCACTTCATCCACACCAGGTCTGTAAAAACTGTCTGCAATAATGACTCTCCAGCCCTGCTTTTGCGCGACTTTAGTCATGTTGCCACCAACAAAACCACTTCCACCGAATATCATTAGTTTTTTCACTGTGATTCGCTCCTTCCCGTGCTACTTCATTTGGTGTATCCCCGTAAAATGACACAGCAAAGCAAGATAGGCATGAATACTATCCTCCAGTCGCACTCTTTTAAATTACCAAATCAATCAATTACGCCTTTATTGACACTAATCGTTTAGGGCAGATGCCTTTATAGGTCTCAATGGTGCACGCTTTGTGAAAGGCTTGATTTCTTCCGCTGCCTTACCGGTTTCTTCTCTGATCATGCGCGAAATTACCATGGAACAACTTTTTGACTGACACATCCCCATACCAGACCGGGTGGCTCTCTTGATGGAGTCCAGATCATGTGATCCACTTCTAATTGCATCCAATATCTCTTTCTTTGTCACTTCTTCGCAACGGCAGATAATAATATCGTTATCACATAGTTCTTTCATCATCGCACCTCCTTAATTCTTTGTATACCGCGAACAACGAGAGCGAATTCGGCCGGTATTGATATCGTCATCACTTTCGTCATGTCATAGCCTTTTACGCTTACCACTTTTTCAAGGATGGCATCGCAAACAACATTTCCTTCCCGGTCAACTGCATGGATCACAGCTTTCTTTTCCGGTACCGGCAGATACTCATAAGCAAATGTTATGGATGCCCGATTCTCTTCGTAGGCACTGTCCACCATAAATACTGCCAATCCCGGACAGATTGCAACGCACAGACCACATCCGCTGCATTTTTCAGGATCCACGGTGGGCAGATTTGTAATTGCATCTCCTACAACGATAGCGCCATGAGGACAAACCGTCTCACATGGGTTGCAGGGAATATGCTCGGCACATTCGATCATAACGAACGCACCTCTTTTCTTTCCTAAAGCTTCGACATTATAGCCTGGAGTATCCATCAGTTCCTCTTGAGTTAACACACCAGTCCTTTTTGCATTTCCTAACATGTCTCCACCCCCATGATCTGGTTTTTGCAAGATGCAATTTTTTCCCCATGGGCACCACTACGGAGTTGGGCCATATTTTCAAGCAATTGAGATTTTAGAACGCAGGAAAGCTTTTCAGGTATATATCCCAGGGATTCTGCTGCAGCAATGCCTGCAAGCTTCCCTTCTTCAATTGCAATTGAAGCTTCTTCAATACCTGAGATATCTCCTGCCAAATACAGACCGCTGATAGACGTTTCCATGTTGCAGTTATGGCTGGGTACAAATCCACCCAGGAGTCCGGCAAAAGTAAATTTGCAGCCCAGCATCCAGCACATCTCTGTCATTGGATGCAAACCGACAGCCAGACAGACCAAGTCTACATCAATTAGTTTTTCCGTACCGGCTATGGGTTTGAATGCATCATCCACATCTGATACGATTACCCTCTCCACCTGATCCTTGCCTTCTGCCTTGACAATGGTACTTTGGGTCCATATGGGGACACCCGCACGCCTAATCTTGCTGGCGTGAACCAGATATCCACTGATTGATGGTGCCGCTTCGACTAAACCCACTACATCTACACCAGCCTGCATCAATTGATAGGCAACAATCAATCCAACATTTCCCGATCCAACGATGAGCGCTCTTTTTCCCGGACGGACCTTCCGAATGTTCATAAGCGTTTGGGCTGCTCCTGCGCCTATAATGCCAGGCAGTGTGGAACCCGGGAAGGTCAAGGTGTTTTCAGCAGCTCCGGTAGCTACAATTATTTTTTTTGCCTCGATTGTGATTGTCTTTGCGTCTGCAATTGTGACACCAATCTTGAACCCTGGGAAAACACCCCATGCAATGGTATCCAGCAAGATTTCAGCTCCGGCCGCTTGTGCTTTCTTTACTAAATCATCTGCAATTCTGAATCCTCTTGTGCCCGCACTGTGAGCTTTGGAACCGAAAAATTTATGGATCTGTTTGAATAACTGCCCGCCTGGAACTTTGTTCTCATCGATGACGCATACTGAGGCGCCACTTATAGCAGCTTCATAGGCAGCAGACAAACCGGCGGGTCCTGCGCCGATGATGGCGATATCAACTATTTTTTTATTCATATGAGTTACTCCAATCTCCATGTCCTTGTTGAATCTCGACCTTCATTCCATCTTTGGCTAAAGTTACACAAGTACGTACATTAGGTACACCGTCCACCGTCATCAGACAGTCTGAACAATGACCTATTGCACAGAAAAGACCTCTGGGATCGCATCGCTTGGGAGTATATCGAGAAACCTGTTGACCGGCAGCCCATAAAGCAGCGGCGATGGTGTCACCTTCATAAGCTTCTATGGCCTGATCTCCTAGATATATCCTGATTGGATTCTCATATGTGATAGCGCCGAATATAGGATGATCCTTAATTCTCATTACCGCTCCCTCCTTCATCTTTCCACCGTCAGATCGTACGGTATTTCGTATGCATCTTCTTTACCCTGCCGTTTTGCAGCCAAATAGTCATGAAGGATACTTAAATCATAGACTTCAGGCCACTTAAAGGTTTGTCCCAAGAAACGGCCGGGATCGTACAGACTCATATCGATGGGCAAACCGACTTCCCCTTTAATAATGAGATCTTCCATGATTTTACCGACAACACACTGCTGCGATATCCCAGCAGCGAAGCCGGCAGCAATGAGCAGATTTTCCGTCAAGGTTGATTTTCCGATCAGGGGGAGCGCATCCGGGGCAAAAGCCATGGTACCGGTCCACGTTCGGATGATTTTCAAATCCTTGAATGCGGGGAAAATATTGCACAGATAATTCCCCAACCGTTTCACTTCATCAATCGTGATTGTTTCATTATAGTACCCACTCCGCTTGTCCCGTGGATGAGCAGGGCCACCAAAGGTCAGGTTCCCTGACGCCGCTTGTGTTGCTCCATAAGCAAACTCTCCATTGAGAAGCAGCTCAAAAGACATGACTGGCACCTTACCGATGGCTTCAGTGGCACAGGCAATTTCTCGGACCGGCAGAACGCATTCAGTCTCCTTACCAAGGAACTTGGACCATGCATTACTGGCGTTGATGACCCACTTCGAATAGATTATACCCTTATCCGTCACCACACCGATGGCCCGTTCATTTTCAATGAGGATTTTTTCTACCTTCGTGAAGGTCATGATCTTAGCCCCGTGCTTCTGAGCCCCCCGGGAAAATGCATGAACAAGTTTATAGGGAGATAGATGCCCATCACTTGCCCGGTATCTGGACCCAAAAACCAGATCGGGATTAATGACCGGCATGTGAGCAATAGTTTCT
This sequence comes from uncultured Peptostreptococcaceae bacterium, assembly GCA_964511875.1. Lineage (GTDB taxonomy): Bacteria > Bacillota > Clostridia > Peptostreptococcales > Acidaminobacteraceae > CAZEHS01. The sequence goes on along the minus strand of CAZEHS010000004.1, from coordinate 21,537 downwards.
TTTTTATCCAAAAGCTCGATTTCATCATCACCCTGAGATTTCTGTATGTTAACTAATTCTCTTAACTGCTCAAACTCTTCCTCAGAGGAAGCGATATCAAGGCAGCCTACACGTCGGAATTCATAATCAACATCCAACTCTTGTTGGAATTGCTTCAGCATCTTGGTGTTTTCTCGGGTGAATTTCAGACGTTCGGCCGTCTTTTCGATATTATTTTCCCGCCCATAACAGTGGGATACCATACCACCACAACGTCCTGTGGCTCCTGATGCTAATGTTCGCATTTCGCACAGTACAACGTCCATACCCGCTTTTGCAAGCTGATAAGCTGTCGCAGATCCCATAGCTCCACCGCCGATGATTATAACGTCCGCTGTCGATATTTGATTCATCGTATCTTTCCTCCATTTCTTTTTGAATACTATCGCTTGCTCAAATATTTCTGCCCAATGATAATCAGGATCAACAATAACCCCATAATACCGTATTGTAAGTACGGATCCACACGCAGAAGGTTCAATATGTTCCCCAGCATTGCGATAAGTATCGCTCCGAAAAAGCTACCATAAACCGTTCCTTCTCCGCCGTTGGCGTTTGCGCCGCCTAATATGACTGCTGCAATGGACTCCAGTTGGTATGACTCTGCAGATATCGGGTTCAGGGATCCCAGCCGATATGCAAAAACCAAGGCTGCGATAGAACAGAGAACACCACTCATGATATACACGCCTACTTTTGTCTTTGTGGCTCGTATCCCAGACAGGAATGCTGCCTCTTCAGCACCACCCACAGCGTAGATGTTCATCCCCACCCGTGTTCGACTGAGCAGGAACAGGAGCAATCCGCTGAGGATGAGCCAGACGATTGTCGGCAGCAGGTTCGTTAGGATGACATTGTTACCGAATCCGGTGTTGATAAATTCCTGCAGGTTGCTGTAGCGCAATTCCCTAGCAGAGGCCGTAATTAATGCAAGAGAGTTGAAAATCAGCATCGTGCTCAGGGTCACCATGAAGGGCGGGATCTTTGTTCTTGAAATCAGCAGACCGTTGATAGCGCCAAGAATGCTTCCGACAACAATAGAGGCCAGGATAGCAACCCCAATCGGAACTCCCATGGCAGTCAGTACTGCAAAAAGCGTAAAGGACATAGCCATCATGCCATTGACGGACAGGTCAATTCCGCCGGTCAGGATCACCAGCATCTGACCCATGGCGACGATCCCAACTATGCTTGCACGTTCACCTACATTCAGCAGATTATTCAGTGTGAAGAACGAACCGCCAGTAGAGAACGTAGCGATAAGAAACAAGACTAAAAAAGTGACACCTACATTGTACCGCCTGAGGAACTCAATCATGCTGAACGAGCTTCTTTTCTTACAATTCGTAGTTGCTTCCAGATTAAGCGACATATCATTCACCTGCCTTGCTGAGGATCATTTTTGAGTTTTTTCCATTCCTGAACTCAATTCTTTTAGAATCTCTGCTACTGAAATAGAGCGCGATTAGAATAATGGAACCAATGTATATCCCTTCGAAATACCCGGACAGGTTTGCAAATATCATGATCTTATTGATAATCCTGAACATAGCAAGACCCAGTACACAATTCCATAGACTTCCTTCACCCCCCTTCAGAGAGGTTCCCCCCATGACTACACCTGCGATGGTGAAAAGCTCATACCCGCTTGCTGCTTTGGGATAGCTGGTTCCCTGATAGGCACCGAGAATGATGCCAGCAAGTGCTGCCAGAACCCCAGAAGCCACATATATTATTGTCCTGACTTTAATCGTATTGATTCCGGATATATGGGCTGCGTACTCATTCCCACCTACCGCGTAAACCGAGCGCCCGAACTGGGTGCGGGTCAATACGATGTATAACAGAAACGTTAGCACCAAGAAGAACAGGAATGCATAGGGTACTGGTCCTATAGTGGACCGTGCAACAGCTAAAAAGCCTTTCTCAGGGTATGCAGTGGCCATCCCTCTTAAGAAGAAGAACGCAAATCCCCGAGCAATCCACATGGTACCTAAACTGGCAATGATCGGTGGCAAATGAAATTTCGCTACGGAAATTCCTGTTAAGAACCCGATGCACGCCCCTGCCGCGAGAACGAACAGAATGCATATCAGAATATTACCAATACCCGTCACTGAATGCCCTATATTCACCATCATCCATGCCATCAGCACTGTTGTCATGCTAGCAATGTTTCCAACGGACAAATCGATGCCGCCGTTGAAAATAACAATTGCCTGCCCTAAAGTCATGATTCCAATAATAGCAATATCAATGAGCAATGACTCAATATTAAAGGGATTCATAAAGTTCGGATCCAAAAGGGTGGAGAAGATGAGCAATCCACTCGTCAAATATGCATATCTTGCTTTCTTTACGTGTACCAGAAACCTATTCATGACGATGTCCTCCCCCCATTTCAGAAGATGTTGGATGCTTAACCAAGATGTCAGTCAAAATATCAGTCTTTTCAGCAGTTTCTCCAGAATACTCTGAGACAATCCTACCGGCACTCATCGTATAAACCCGTGTACAGAGAGTTAACAATTCATCGATATCGCTGCTGAATAGGACCAGGGTCTTGCCATGCTGGGATGCAAGCTTATTAAGCTCCCGGTAGATATCTCCACGGGCTCCCACATCAATCCCTTCTGTGGGGCCATCGAGAAACAGTAAATCAACATCAGCCATCATCCACTTTGCCAAAAGGACCTTTTGCTGATTACCGCCACTTAAATATTCCACCAACTGCTGTAGAGATGACATTTTAATGGCAAGCTCATCCACCAGGGGTTTGACGTTCTTTTCCATCAATCTCCAAGACACCACTTTCATCTTTTTTTGGTTAATACGTGTGATGTTTATATTTTCGGATACGTCCCGGCAAGTTATCAACCCTTTTACTTTCCTGTCCGTCGGAAGATACCCTACGCCTTGCTGTATAGCTTCTATAGGATGTGTGAAATGCACTTGTTTTCCTCTTATGAGGATTTCACCACTGACGGAAGGCGACAGCCCATAAAGGGTTTCTGCGATCATATGCTTGCTTGAACCTTCAAGCCCCGCAAAACCTATGATTTCTCCTCTATAAGCTTTAAAACTGATAGCCTCCAGATCTTTGCTGCTGACGTCCTTGAATTCCACAACAGGAACGCTGTCGGCCTCAATAACAACCTCCGAAACCTGCCTGTCATAGAATTTTTTACTTCCGGTCATTGCATTGACCAAGGTATGAATCTCAGTACCTTGTGCTTTAAGTATCTCGACTACTCTACCGCCTCGAAGTACAGTGACGACGTCACCTATTTCCGCTATTTCTTCCATGTGATGGGTGATGTAAATGATGCCCTTCCCACTATTCTTCAGTTTTGTAAGCACACTGTACAGGATGCTTCTTTCTCTGCTATCCAGAGGAGCCGAGGCTTCATCTACCAACAGCATCTTGGAATCCGAAGCGATTGCCTTGCAAATTGCGATGATTCCTTGCTCCGATACTTTTAGATCCCGCACAGGTACAGTCAAATCCATATTTACTTCAAACAGGTTCAGAAGTTCCACTGCTTTTTTCTTCATGGCTTCGCTATCTAAGAACTTCCCCTTGACAATCATTTCCCCAAGGAATATGTTCTCAACAGCATTCATTGTCGGAACAAGATCCCGATGCTGCTGAATCGAATGGATTCCTGCATGTTTTGAAATAATGGGACTCACGAGCTTTACTGGCATACCTTCGATCATGACTTCTCCGGTATAATCCGCGATGGCTCCTGAAAGGATTTTTACGAGCGTACTCTTACCTGCTCCGTTTTCACCAAGCAGACAGTTGATTTCTCCAGCCTTCAACTCGAAGTCAACATCAAAGAGAACTTGGACACCGGAATAACTTTTGTTTATTTTTTTCATGTTGAGTAATACACCGCTCTTTTTACTACCTTCAACCGTCATTTGGACACCCCATCCCCCGATATCACATAATCAATCCTATTAAACTGTCATCTTATTTTATAAATGAGGCGGGAGGTATCCCCCGCCTCAAACATTCTTATAGATCTGACTCTATTACTGAGAAATTACATAAGGTTGAACGCCAGTTGTATACTTTTCTTTGTTTACAAATATATCACCAGGCGTATAGAATTTTGACATAATTTCTGGATCCGGCTTGAACAGATCATGGCCACCAAATGTGAGGGGGACAAAATCCAGTTTTTGTTCTTTGCATTTTGTAACAAATTCCTGCAGCTTTGCTTTCTTTTCAGGTGTATCAGCAGAATAATCTCGTTGAGGAAATGCAACAATCGGTGGAATGCTGTTACCGTTCAGGTAATGAATTGCGTACTCAAACGAAGGGATTGCGAAATAAGGTGTCCACTCATTTGTTTCAATGGCCTTGCCATCCAAGATTTTTTGAAGGAATGCGACTGTCCCATCACAACCGGTGTAGTAACCGTCCAGTTCTGTCCGGTTGGCAGCCTTGGAAGCTTCCATAAACGATAGACCGCTTTCATCACAGGAGCTTGCTATCACATCGAGTGAGCCTGCTGGGAACGTAGTCAGAATATCCTGTGCTGCTGCGTAGCTTACTTTCGGGTCCCATTCTCCCGGTCTGGACACCGTAATCTTGATATTGGGATACCCCTTGAGCACTGCATTCAGTCCCAATGAACGATACTTTGAGGTACTTGCACCTAGGATCCCAGCCAACTCTCCTACATTGCCTTTAGGTTCACCATACTTTTCAGTCAGGGTTTTAACGATTGCGACACCATTTGCAACGCCATTCAGATATCCGTCCATGGTTATGCAGGAAATGTACATCCCCTCACCAGTAGGTGCAGAAAGTTGCTTGTCAATAGTGATTAGGGGGATATTTGCCTTATTGCACCAATCGACAATCACGGATAAGGGTTCCGCTTCATTGGGGTTCACGAGCAGCAGATCGGGCTTTTTAGCAATCAGGCTTTGAATGTCGGATAGTTGTTTCGTTGAGTTATTCCCGGCATTCGTCCACTCAAACCGGACACCGAACTCTTTGTTATATTTGTCTGCAATATCCACCATGTCATTGACATGGGTGCGGCACCAGCCGTTCCCCATTTCACCGTTAGAAAATGCAATGAAGAATTTCTTCGCTGGAATTGCTCCTGGTTTTTCAATGCCTGGAAAAAAATCGCTGCCGAAATCTGCAGGCGTCACCACTTTTCCTGCCAATGCATCCTCACGGTCAGCAACCGTTCGCACTTTGATCTCCGATGGGTTTGACCCCCCTGCTGGTTCTGCCTTCGCTGCTTGGGGCTGGCACCCCGCACCCATTGTCGCTACGAGGACCATCATTAACACCACAGCAACTGCTCTGAATCCTCTTCTCTTCATCTCAACTTCCCCCTGTCATTTATTCTTTTTGGTACGCGTGTTGCCAAAATATCATATGTGGGTGGTATAGCTGCATCTATTCCTTCTCTTCAAACGTAGGATCCCAGCCTTCGCTATTTAACACCGGCATCTCAAAGCCTGCGCTTTGGGACATCGGTTGGATGAACCTATCTATCTCCTCTTCATCTATGCTCGGACGATCCGGGCAGTCAAACACATACCACTCTTCCGAATGTGCCAAGGACTTCATCGAACCTAAAATCTGAAGTGGCGAAAGGGTTTCCAGCTCAATTCCAGTGTATCCGGTGTAAGTTTCCCAACTGCACCCCATATCTGGATATTTCCCGTTGCGGTCGTGGCTGTATTTTTTAATAAAACATTGCCCTTTGTTGAAATACGCTGCCCATCCGAGTTCATTGGCATAGCCGAACTTAAAGGCCGATTTATTCTCACGGTCATTATCCACAACGATATACTTTTGCCCCCAGTAGACTCGGGGATCATTCATGCGGGAGTAAGGCCAATTGACATATGCTGCATTGGGAAGCAATCCTGTATTTCTTTGAACAACCGGACACACCTCCCGACCGTCCCTCGCACCATGAGTCAAAGACCATACTGCTACTTCTAAAGGCCATGCACCATTATTGGTCAGATGATTTGTCACCTGAATGGAGCCCTCTAGGAACCGTACCTCGATTGCTTTGACAATCTTTGTCCATTCCTCTTCCTTCTGATACATCATGATGCCGTCTTCAAATATTTCATACCTGTCCAAAGGCTGACCGTCAGAAATGTAGCTTCGCGGAAAGGCTTCAGGGCTGTGCCACACACGGTGCCCCCCATATAGCCGCCATTCCGTGCCATCTGGCAGCTTTTCGCACAAATCCACCTCATCTTCAAACATGTTTTCGCGCCCGGCCAAAGAAAGATGCATCACCCGGGGGCCTACATCCAGGGTCACAATTACATCAAATTTGCCATTGCTGATTTTTAATGCTTTTCCCAATTTCTTAAAGTTCTCGATATCCTCACACCGTATCGCAGTCATTTTTTCCTCCGTAATTTTCAGGTGTTCAAAATTAAGCACCCGTTGATTTAATTGGTTTTTATTTTGTTTTAAATTTCATTTTATGCCGTATTATTCCATCATGCTACCCAGATTCGTCGCAATCAAAAAACCAATTCACGCCGTTTACATGATTTCACCCCTTTGCGGCTGGGTTTCACTCCCTGATATTTACAAAAATCCAGGATACGATATAGCACCTGTCAGCGCTGTATCACAACGCATTCATCCCAATTTGCCATGCCATTGGAATAAAAAAACGCCCTCAGTTTGGTGACATTCTAGTAACCCAACAACCTTCCAAACAGAATGGGCGTATAGCAGTCGATCACACCAAAATTCGTTTCACTTAACAATTCGCCTTCTTAGCCGCTTTTTAATAAATATTATAACTTATAGAACAATAAGTGGTTAAACAAGTAATTTTGTAAAGACAAGAATATTAACTAATTTAAAATGTCTTTATGACGTAATTATAGATCAAATAGAAATAACTTTCCTCCTGAAATTCAGGAAGTTTTTCCGGCATTTTTGGCTAAATACTTCTTAGGGGATACGCCGGTCACTTTGGAAAAGGCCTCATAAAATGAACTTAAGCTGGCATATCCACTAGCAAAAGCAATATCCGACAATTTCATCGTACTGCTGTTCATCAGCTGAATTGCATGATTGATCCGTATACTCCGCATATACTCAGTAAACGTGATCCCCAGATTCTTTCTAAAATACTCTGAAAAGTACGCCGAGTTCAAATGAAAATGTTTGGCGACGCCGTTCTGGGTTGTTTCAGATTCGATATGGGTCTGCAAGTATTTTAAAATTTCTTCTAATCTTCCTATGTTATACCCTCGCAGTTTTTCTCCGTACTGAGCCCCTATTTTGACGTTATTGTAACGCTGGACCAGTGCTATAAAAGAGATGATCTGGGATGAAATCAGCAGCTCGAAATAGGGCGCTTGATTCGTGTACTCTTCTGTAATCTCATCAATTATCCTAATCAGGGTGCTGCGCTGATTCTGATCGATTTCCAACTTGTTGAAAAAAGCAGTCCCGCAATAATCAAAGAGCTGGTTTCCATTGCTCAGTATCCCTTTAAGTAGATCCGCGGAAAAATGGATCACAGTTTCATACAAAGGCGTTTCACTACTGTATTGTACTTTGTGTCGTTCAATATTATTGATGATGATGATATCTCCCTTTGTAACAGGGATACATTTCTCCTCAATATAGTACGTGCCACATCCCTCAATGATTAGGGACACTTCAAAAAAATCATGCCAGTGGTACATGGACATGTTTGTCGCTTTACTGGCGATATGTGGAATTTCAAAAGGAAATTCTGTTTCTCTCATTTTGCTTTGCCTTTTAAAAATACTGTAATCGTTTATCAACGCCATATGAGCTCTCCTCCAGTTCAGTTCACCTTGGTTGTCCTTTTTGAACCTCGATTTTCACTTACAGGATTTTGTCAGCAGGCCTTTTCAAGACCGTTTCATAACTGGCCCATTAGTGTTCTATTTCCACTATACCTTCCAATAGGTCTTGTGACTACTCTCCTAGCAGGATGAATCATCGAGATTATCCGCTGCGTTTTTCTGTTTTCAATGTAAGGCGACCTTCTGTATCTTTGCGGAAGGGATCCATTTCCGATTATTGCCGTTTCCGGTAGTTATGTCGAGTAAGGTTCCTGAGCAATGAGCTGATTTGATCGCTAACAAGAGCGGTCTCCACGTGTTCGATAAGCTGTCGTTTGAGCTCCTGCTGCCCAGCAAACATGCACCAATCCAAAATGCCCAGTACTGCAGGTTAAATACCTACCTGCAGGGCTCTTTTTATTTGTTCTCATACCCAGCGATTCCTCGTGTTTTTCCGGCGAATCCCCCTATGATTTTCGACCTATATATTTCGTTTATCCTCATATGCCCCGATGCCCCTCCACTGTTGAAAATCGCTTGTTTGACCGGATTTCAACCAGTGGTTTTTCTGCCCGTTTCCCCGCCGGAAAAAAGGTTTGTGGGAAACGCTCTATTGGAAACACCTACCCTATACGGTCCATTAAAGTATAAAAATGGATATGGAGGGTGGGGGGGATACCACGGATCCTTGCCTTTACCGGTTACATGATTGATTGCATGGAAGAAGGGTGTGCGTTTAGCTTACACCCTCCTTGCTTTGTCTCATGCCGTTCTCTATTCAATTCTCCAGAAGATGGCGCTGCAGCAGCCTCCCCGACTTCTGCATCCGCCTGACCAGGCTATACACATCCGGCTCAACCAGGTGCTCGGCTTCCGGATCATCCAGGATGGCAGTGATGTCGGTGTTGATGTAGAGCCGCTTCTTCTTGGCACCTTGTATCCTATGGCCCTGATCATTCATGTAGGCAGCTACGTCTGCCGTCCGCCTTAACTCAATGTATTTCAGGAAGATTGCCTCTGTATCATTACTGGGCTCTTTGGATAACATTTGCTTCAATCTCTCATAGAATTCAATATGCTTTTCAACGTCTTTTATGTCCATTTTTACACCGTCCTTTTATTGTCATATCGCATCATTGTAGGCATAAACTCCAACCTTGCCTCATCCCCATACTTTTCAATGGTTTCCGGGCTTTCATGTTTCTCATTTATTCCTGTTCATCCCGTTTTAAGCAGTTAATGTAGTACACTACGTTTATTTCAACGGTTTCAGAGGGTTAGTTCCTGAAGCTGAAACTGTACATGGTGTCGTCGATGGCTTCCTGGTCGATGCCGATGTACCGCAGGGTGATCTGGGTGGTGGCGTGGTTGAATATCTTCTGCAGGGTGACGATGTCGCCGGTCTGCTGGTAGTAGTGGAATCCGAAGGTCTTGCGCATGCTGTGGGTGCCCAGGCTCTCCATCCCGGCCTTCCCTCCAGCTTCCTTGATGACGTCATAGGCCCGTCGTGATCCAAGAGGCTTGTGGGCCCGCCGTCCGGACGGGATCAGGTAGCTGTCTTCAGGTCTGCCGATGCAGTACTTGCTCAGGGCGTCGGCCAGGTTCCTGTTGATCCGGAACCGTTTGGCCTTCCGGGTCTTTTTCTCCCGGATGTCGATGTGGTCCTTGCCGTACACGTCCTTCACCTTCAAGGGCAGGATGTCACTGATCCTCAGGCCGGAGTATATGCCCATGAGGAACATGATCCGGTATTTCCGGTGCCAGGCTTCCAAAATGCTTTCTATTTCATCTATCTTCGCTTTGCTCTTAATGGGCTGTACGTAGTTCATGGGTCTCCTCCTGATCGTGTTTAGCTTATGCAAAAGCCAGGCTGGGGCATTGCTGACCGTAAGCCTGGCTTATGTTCCTTCTTCAGCCGCTTATGGGCTCTTCAATTTCGATTACTAGGTCGTACTCGGCCAGGAGCGTGGTGCCCATGCGGTCCAGTTCTTCGGTCAGCCGTTCCATGATGATTGAATTTCGGCGGTGGACGGAGGTGTAGTCCATCATCAACTGCTCTTCCATCTGCCTGTAGGCTTGGCCTTTGCCATAACGGAGTTCTACGATGAGCTGCTGTTCTTCGTCCAGAACACAGAGCGCTTCTTCCATGAGGTCGATGTTGTCCCGGGTGCGGGTGATGCAGGTGATCAGGTGGGCTTCCCGTTCGATGAGGCGGCACATTTCGGTTTCCAGCTGTTCATGGGCTCGGATCAGGCTCCGTTCGATGGCACTGCCGGGGGACTGTTTGCCTTTGGGCATGCCGTCATAGGTGACGCTTTGTAGCGGGTTCTCGATGGTGTAGCTGCAATTCCTGATATCCTTTTCAATCTGGGTGATCCGTTCCCGTCCCTTGGTAAGCATCCGTTCGAATCGGCCGATGGCGGCCTTCCGGCGGTAATACTGGGTGAGTCTCCATTCGGTCTTTCTCATTTTGGTCTTGTCCATGTGGGTTCTCCCTTCTAAGTAAAAACAATAGTCCCAGGGTGTGTGTTAACCCTGGGACGCTTGGTCCGCTATACGCGTTTCTCTGTGGTGGTTATGTAATTGACTTTACCGCATCGCCTGCAGTGGATGATGATCTGCCCTTTGAGCTCACATATGGTTCGGCCGCAGTGTCTGCACTTTATTTTTTTAAGCATGTAACCTCCGGGTGAGCGGTTTCAATCAGTTTGGTAATGTCCATCTGTTCTCTCCTCCATATCATTCAGTTCGGCGTAAACCTTCCGTACTTCCTCCAGCACTATCTGCATCCCGGTTTCCGGCTGCAGGCCCGAGTAATACACAGCCCGGCGGATGTGTTCCCGGATGGTCTGGCCGGCCGTTTCCCGGAGCATTGCTTTCTCGGCTATGTCCTTCTCCAGCCGTTCAGGCTGGTAGGCATATTTGCTGGAGGGATCCCCTACTTTTCGGCCCATTGGCTGCTCCTTGTTATCGCATTCATGTGGTCCGCACCCAGCTTTCCCGGGCATGGGGCGCTTTGATGTTACTGCGGCTGTGGCCTATGCCCTGCAGGTAACCTTCGACAAAACCGGCGTCGGCGGTTGCTCCGCAGTACCGGCAGCGGTGCTGGCCGTAATCCCCTATCCGCTCGAACAGATGGCCGGTGCAGGTGCTTCGGATGCGGTGGTTTGCCCTGGTTTTTTCAAGGGCTGTGATTTCAGTCTTGTCCATGCTGTACCTCCATGGTCTTCAGGTTGTGGTGTCCCCTACTCTGACGGTTTCCGATGCGCCGGTTGGTGATCATGACCGTACCCTCACGCTGATGCCCCCAGGTCTGAAGAGATCGCTCAGGTGGAAGCTCTCGATCCGCCGGAAGGTTTCGGTTTTCAGGGTGAAGATCCGGTCGTTGACGGCCAGGACTTCCCCCCGGATGCTGCGGGGTTTGATGCCGGTTTCTTTGTGCTCCCGTTCCGGCCGGGCATAGGATTTCTGTTCCAGCACTTCGACCTGCATGCCCACTTCCAGGCCGTGGGCTTTCATGTTTTCGATGCTGATAGCTTCGCTCAGGTCCATGATGTCGTTCCGCATGGTTTGTCCTCCTCATCCTGTCATTCGGTAGTTCATGGCGGCCCGGTCCTGAGGCTTCTCTGCCCACAGTTCAACCAGGTTCCCCTTGGTCATTTCGAAGATACGGCTGCCCAACCCTTCATCCATGTCCAGCAATCGGCTGATGTAGTGCTCACTGCTGATGATGACCGGCAGGCGTTTAAAGTAGCGGTGGTTAAAGAGTTCGAACATGATCCGCAGGTCGGATTCGTTCAAGACCTTCTCCCCGTTCCGGTTCACCAGGGCCTCTTTGAACAGGTCGTCAACGACCAGCACCTGGGCGTTTTTCAGGCGGTTCATAACCCGGTTGTATTCCGCTTCATCGGTGATTACCTGCTTGATCCGGGTGATCTCATCCCGATAAGGCATGTACACCACGCTGATGTTCTTCGCCATCAGGGCGTTGGCGATGCCGATGGTCAGGTGGGTTTTGCCGCAGCCGACCTGGCCTAGCAAGGCCAGCCAGTTGTTCTCGGACTGCCTGATGGTTTCAAACTGTTCCACATAGCGGATTGCCATGTTGTATGCCTCCCTAATCGAAGCCGGTCGCCCTTCCAGCCGGAATGTATCAAGGCGTTTGCTGCCGAAAGCTGCGGCCAGTCCGCTGTTCTTCAGGCGCTCCATGGAGATTTCCATATCTACGCACTGACAGCGTTTCAGCCTTCCTCCTTCGCCGGGGATAAATTTATCATCCTGGCAGATGGCGCATTTAACCGCTTTGCCTGCTGCTATATCTACTGGCGCTGAACCTTGGATCTGCTGCAGTTTCTGAACTTTTACCAGCAGGCTTGAAATTGCTTCCATAGCCGGGTCCTCCTTTCGTTGATTTTTCTTTCATCTTGGCGGTGAGAGTAGTAGCCTTCTCCCGCAGTTTCTTGCCTGAGAGGATGTTCGATCGCCAGAATGTGTCACTCTGCACAAAGTCGATTAGGTCTTTGATCTCCGATGCGGACCGTTTATCCAGGCGGATCATCTTGTCTATGTCTGCGGCCCAGCCCTGAAGGTTTGGCTGCCGCGCTTTGGGGTCCAGCTCTCTGATATTGCCGAGCAGGTATTCCGCCAGTTTGTATTCCGGTCCGCTGGTGCTATATATCGTTTTGAGCTCAGTCGGTTCCACCGGTTCCTTCGGTGTGGATTCTTCCGACGCTTGGGATTCTTCTGGATCACTTAATTCTTCAGGCATGTCCGGTTCAGCTCCGTCGGCCGTGAGGTGCGACGAAGAATCTTTAATCGATTCTCGTTTCTCGTTTCTCGGTTCTCGATTCTCGGGGACATTTGCTGGCAGATGATTTCCTGTGGTTTCGTCAGCACCGCATGTGACAGCTTCCGCACTGCACGTGATTTCATTTGCATCGCACCGGATATCTTTGGGTTTGCATCCGATATCATGTGATATCAGTTTCATGCAGGTGCTGTCATATGTTGGATACTTGCTGTGCTTTGCACGCTTCTGCTGGTGTTTGTTCCAGCTCTGTATCTGTAGCAGGCGCTTGCCTTCAGCTTCGTAGAGGAATATCAGTTCCGAACCGATGAGCTCTATGAGCCAGGCTTCCACCATCTCCGGCCGAACGATATCTACCTTCAGCGGGTAAAGCTTGCTCCGGAGGATCTGAGGGTTGGCAGAGAAGCGGCCGAAGTCGTCGCAGTTCACCATCAGCCGGTAGAAGAATACTTCTGCCTCCGGGCTCAACTGGTCAAGGTTCTCACTGGTGCAGATTGTCTCTTTGATGATTCTGTTTGGCACTTCGGTGCCTCCTGTCTTTTAAGTCGTCATAAGGAGCGCTCGCTAAGATTCACTCACATTCCGAACGTTCTTGATCACATAGTCCACACTGCCTGCCAACCCCAGAAGCGGGGCTTCGGTCATCGGTTTATCAGTCTTTTTATTCTGGCCAGAACGCCGTACTTTCTTGGGAAGGTCGTCAGCCAGATTAGATAAGGCATTCCCATAATGCACCTCCGCGCAAGAACAGCACCGTTTTTCAAGGTATGGGCCGCCGCTTGAGTATTTCAGCTCCTGCCAGCCCTCCGGCACGGTCATACTGCAATCGCCGCAGTGTTGAGGCTGTGTCCAGGCGATCAGGACCGGTTTCATGGCAGTATTTCTGTGGCCCACCGTTGTTCCCGGATGCCGTAAATTTCGGGCGGAATAGTGGCAGGCTGGCAGGGATGAAAGTTGCCGATCCCTTTCAGGGCGAGAAATGCCTGGATGGCCAGTTGGTCATCTTCGCAGAGGATCCGCAGGCTGGTGCCTTTCATGAACACTGTCAGGCCGTGGTTCCGGAATGAGATGCCGCAGCGCCATTCGTTATGAATCCGGAACTGCCCATCCATATAGGTTTCATCGATATCGATGGAATCCGCACCCGGCAGCGAATGCCCCATGGCCAGCATGGCCTTTTCAAAGTCATCAAAGCGTTTGTACTCCACATTGCATCGAATCAGCATAGAGCCTCCTTTTCCGGTGAGTTTCACCGTCTTCCCTTCCCTCTGTACCTCTGGTATACTGAACATGTGATTTTTCTTAAGCGCCTATCGCATTTGCGGTGGCGTTTTCTTTTTCTCCGGATCGTGCCGGAGCTTTGGGTTGTGCTGTTGCAAGAATCATAAACCTCCTTACTGCACCTGCCACAGCTTGCCCGGTGTCGCCTTATGCATTATCTGCTCCTTCTTCGGTTCACGCAGCTTTTTCTCTTGCCAGATCATCAGCTGCTTTTTACTGAAATACTTTCTGCCGCCCTTGCCCCCTGGCTGATAAACCGGAAAATCAGGATTCTCTGCAATTTCACGGTTCAGTGAAGTGGCACCCATCCTCAGAAACAGGCAGGCTTCTTTATAACTGATGGTGTCGTTGCCATCCGGAATATCATCCAGTTGCAGATTCATTTCCCCATCCGCCTTCCCTATCACCGCAGCCCCAAGCTCTGCGATGCACCCTGCAATCCTGCAGGCATTTTCAGGATCAGTTACCTTCTCTGCCAAACGGTTCAGTTTATCCATCTGCTGTAATACAATCTGCACCGGATTAATAGCAATTGAAACCTTATGCATGCCCGCCACCTGCCTTCATCGGATTCCAAGCGTTCAGTGCCAGCAGCACCCCTGCCGCCTCCATAAACTCCTTACAAAGCTTATCCCACCGTTTGCTCTCGGCTTTATCAATGCTTCCGCCAAGTGCTATACGTACCAGCTCAGGCCGTTGTTTCTCGACATCCTCCAGTTCCTTTTCCAGTTGAAGCACTGCCTGGCACAGGTTCTGAATGTTCACCGATGGAAAAAACCGTGCTCCCAACAGTGTGTTCTGCTGAATGTGCTGATACGCCAGCCATCCTGCACCGTATACTTCAATCATCCTACACACGACGTCTTCCGGGGGAATGGTGGTTCCCCGCTCGTAGTCATAAAGGGATGATGGCGATACATGCAGCTCTCTGGCCGAAGCCTCAATGCTGTACTCTTTGGGTCCGCTTTCCCGGGCTGTTTTGTAAATGCTCTGTGTTTTCATATTTGTTCCTCCTTCCGGGTTTTCTGTAGAATTGGATTGTTTTATTGAGTGAAGCTGTAAGTGGTAATCCGCACCCCTGATACACTGTTACTATAGCCGCTGTCCATGCGGCTCACCTTCACGGCCTGCGAAAGCAGGCTGTCTTTTTATCTATCCCTCATCACATAGTGGCTTCTTTATGCCCGCCGCACTCCGTTTTGTCACTCTTTGGGACATTTGTATTTAAAAAAATATCGTCTTTTTTCACTTTAAAAACTTCTTTGAGCTTTAGCATAATTTCGAATGAAGGATTTTTTTCACCAAGTTCAATATTTGTATATGTTGTACGTGCAATACCAACCTTCTCAGCAGTTTCAGCCTGAGTGAAACCCAGTTCCTCACGTTTCGTTTTCATAAACGCTCTCATGCCACACCTCCTTTGTCCCGTTCGGTGACTTTGTATAAAGCATAGTCCCGTTAAGGAACATTGTCAACCACTTTTTGTTCCTTTTAAGGACTATTTGCTATTGACTGTTTACATTAGAAACATTAAAGCGTAAAATTTTAGAAGGAGCTGATGATATGAACTTCGCTAGTCGGTTGAAAGAACTCAGAAAAGAATCTGGTCTGACACAAGAAGAGTTTGCACAGAAAATAAATAAAACCCGATCAACTGTTGCAGGTTATGAATCTGAGCTCAAACAGCCTAAGCATGACACTTTAGTTGAGATCGCTAATTTTTTTGACGTGTCGGTTGACTATCTTCTTGGTAAAACGCCCACTCGCAGATGGGAAACTGAGGGTCTGGCCTTTAGTACCAAAGATATCGACGGGCTTACTGATGAGGATATTGCGGCGGTTAAGTTGATTATTGAAGGGTTGAAAGCGAAACATAAAGGGGAAAAGAAATAAATTAGCCCAGTCCGGATGGATTGGGCTTTTGTTTTATTGATATGAATACATATTTTTGAATGATTGGAAATTCGTTGTGTCGGTTGTGAATCACCCCCTCATCCTAACCATTTCACATTGCCATTGAGTGATTTGATCAGCGTCAAAATTAGCATGAATAGGTAGTGTTAACGACACTTGTCATATATACATATGATTTAGAGGTATATATGACCGTCATCAACCCTTATTGAAATGGGTGTGTTTACGACGGGTTGTTTCGTCAACACCGTAGTTATATGGCAGCCCCAAAGAAAATGAAAGATTATCCAAGAACCTTTAAGGTATAATGAAGAAGGAGAAGTAATTAACCGTGTCAAAGCTACGCAGTGACCCCAAATCGAAGTAGAAAATCTCGACGCGTACGTTCGTGTAAATCGTAAAACCGCGGTATCCTAATTCGTTCATCTAATAGATGTAATATAAAATGTAGAGGAGTTGCCATTATGTCAGAGTACAAATCAGAATTGAATCAATCGAGTTTGGATTATGTAAAAGAGTACATCGACGAGAAAAATATTACTATCAACGACGAGGATATTAAGAAATATTGCAATTTAGCAAGTTTCTATAATAGATTATATAGTGAAAGTGATGTCGGAGATTTTTTGAACGAGGGAGCGTTTGAAGCCTCGTTTATATCAAGAGAATATATTGATGATGATTTAGACTTCTTGATTCATCTATTTGCAAGTCATAGCAGTGGTCATTCATTTCATAATGCAAACAAGAGGACTGCCACAAGTTTATTCAAATATTTTTTGAGTAATTTTACGCCGTATAAGATTTCTAAAGAAAGTTCATTAATCAATCTGCAACTAGAATTTGTATCAAATAGTATTGATATGGATTTTTTTAAAGCAAAAGTCAAAGAAGGACTAGAAATAAAAATGATAGCTCCTAATGAAAAAGTTAAACTTGAAAGAATACTTACTCGAGGAATTGTAACAGAAACATCTCAGGCATCAGGTAATTTGAAGCCACGTATTGAGCTTAGGGATTTGAAATCGGACGATTTGTTTTTTAGACAATTAAGAAAACCATATTTCCAAAGAGATACTAATTCATGGAACGTTGATAGAGTAGAAAAAATGCTGAACTCATTTACTGAAGATATGCTAATACCATCTGTTATATTATGGAATAGTAAAAGGGATGGTATTTTTGTGGTTGATGGTGCGCACAGATTAAGTGCCCTAGCAGCTTGGGTCAATGATGATTATGGTAAGAAAATTGATTACCTAAAACATTTACAAATCAAAGCATATATTGACAAAACCATTGGTGAATTTAAAGAACTTGAAACGTCTCATAGTGAGGATAAAAAAGAGATACAAAATATTTTGGCGACCAAATCCATAAATATCGAATGGATCACCGGGGACTATGATATGGTAAAAAACTCGTTTATACGAATTAATGAACAAGGAGCAGTTATTTCTCAAGATGAGAAGGAAATTATCAAGTATGACACAACTTCAATTGCAAAATTAAGTAGGGCGGTACTATCATATTCAGGGGGACAGAATGTTAATGCAGAAAATTTGAGCATAAAAAATATAAGCACCAATCTATTTTTGCCCAAATATGACAAGAGTAGTAAAACAGTCCCGATGTGTGGTGATCTATATGATGAATTCTTGATCTCTAGAATTTTCAATCTCTTAAAACAAATAGATGGAGATGAGAATTTAGAATATGATGACCTCATACTTAAAGTTAGTACGGTAGTTAATCTAATTGTTAATGAATTACAATTAAATAATAGAGTGTATTTTTATGGAATTACATACCAATTCAAGCAAAGTGCGCTTGTTGGAATTACTAAGTTCATAATGAATTTATTCGAGAGTGGACATATTGATCTGTTTACTAAATATCGAGAAAAATTCGAAAGCTATCTTATTGAGCACCCAGATCATATCCAAATAATTGTTCGTAAAGGTAGACAAGTTAAAAATGCTACAGATAATATTGTGAAATATTATCGTTCGATTTTGGAGTATATTCAAAGTGAGGACGAAGTCGCCCTCTACAGACAATTCCCTTATTTGAAAAACGTTACTAAAACAGTGGCTAATAAAGAAGATGAGGAATATAGCAAAAGTGGTAGAGTGAAGACTATGGAATCAAATTACAAAAGCGAAATAATGGCACTTAAAAAGTGTAAGACATGTGGAGGTTATTTAAACAATTTTAGTAACACAGATATACATTCAATATGCTCAATCACAAATTAGTATTTTGAATTGAAAGAGATAGTAGTAATGGTGATAGCTCTTCTATTCAATTTGAGAACCTTTAAGGTATAATAATAGGAAGGAGTGTGATTAGAATGACTTTGACAGAAAAACTGGTAAAAGAATTTGAAGAGCTTCCAGAACCCAAAAAGGCGGAAGTAATAGATTTTGTGGAATTCCTTCTAAGAAAAGAAGAGAGCGAATTAGAAAAACTGATGGATAATGTCATTTCTGAAAACCTACCAGCCTTCAAGGAACTAGCAAAATGAAAACTTTGCATAATAAAGATATTATAAAATTGCATTCGAAAATGATATCAGCCTCAGGTGGATTATCCGGAATCAAAGATTTAGGATTGATTGAGAGTGCATTGAACAGATGCCATTCAAGTTTTGACGGACAAGAGATGTACCCAGAAATGATTCCGAAAATTTCCGTTGTAACCTACAGCATTATTAATAACCATGGGTTTGTTGATGGCAATAAACGATTGGGCATAGCTGTGATGATTATGCTCCTTAAACTGAATGGACTCAAGATTTCATATTCACAGTCTGAACTTGTTAATCTGGGTCTGGGTGTGGCATCAGGCGAAATTAAAGAGGATGGCATAGAAAAGTGGTTAGAAGCACATCTGGGCTGAAAAGCCCCGTTTTTTTAGCTCGAACCACCATTTTATAACACATAAAGAAACAAATGCTATTTAAGGCCGCCATATAACAGGGGATCTTGCGCAAGGGTACGGCCCTTGGATAAACTTGATTTCAGCCGTACCACAGCCCTTCACCGGGCGGCAAGCGCCTCTTGTGGGTCGGTCAACTCCTGTCCGGTTCAGGTCCGTCGCAAACCCGGAACGTTAAACGTCATTAATCCGGAGGAAAAAAAATGAAGAAGAAAAAACGGAAGAAGACCAGAAAAGAAGACAATAACATATTAGGGCATAGAGTAAACGAAAAGAATTTCTTGGGAGCACTAATTGATCAAGAGAATAAGACAATACATGTATATACAAACGATATGCTTATAAAACGTTGCAAAAGAGAAGCCCCCCGTGTTGCAAGGTCATTTGATAAGTTATGTAAAGATGAGATTCCGGTATTGAGCTTAAACTTTAGCCGGTGTGCCCAACGAATTGGTGACGGATTTCATAGAGCTGTTGATGATAATGATGAAATGGCAATTGAAAGTGGGCAGCTCCTTATGAATGCCTTAAAGACAATTGAAGCATCGTATGAACTTCTTAGAAATGGCTACATCCTTCAGCCTGCAATGTTACTCAGATCAGTAATAGAGGTGTTTTGTCTCATTGCATATTTCAATATTCAAGAAGGTGGGTTTAATGAATTTAAAACAAATAAGAAATTTGACATAAATAAGACTGTATGGCATGGAAAACAATTAATTGAGCCTTTAGGTCAGTTTCAAGGAATGCTGAGTAATAATTTTGTTCATATTAGTGAGTTACACTCTGCGTTTAATATTGTCGAAGAGTATAAGGAAATGACGGATCCATTGAAAATGAACTTAGATTTTTTAAGAATCTCAATTTGGATTACATACATTGTGTCAGAATTAGCTTTCATAAAACACTTTGAAGAACATGAGTTTTGGAATAGAGTCGAGGAGTATAAATACGAGTTAAACCCCACAAAAGACATGGACAAATGGCTCGGTTTGGAACTAAAAGAGCAGATTAACAACGCCTAACAATGGTCTTTCGCAAGGGTTTCGGGCATGTTCGGGTCGGTTCCGGACGGTCGCCCGAAACCACACCCTCTCACCGGGGGGCAAGCCCCGCCTACGAGGTCAGGCTCCTCCTGTCCGGTTCAAGGGCGTCGCAAACCCGGAACGTTAGGCGAAATAATACTAAGAACGGAGACAACCATGTGGATTAAAAAATATGATGAACTGCTCTTCAAGACACCAAATAACGCCAAGGCAACAATAGAAGCCACTCTACTTAAAAATGCGAATATGCCTGATATTGTTTACAAATATAGAGAACCAAATGATAGCCATATAGATGCATTGAGCCAGAATATCCTGTATGCATCTTCACCTTCTCGGCTAAACGATCCCTGTGAAGGGGCTCTTTATGTTGACACTGAAAAGCGCTGGAAGTTCCATTATCAGGCGCTTCTTGAGGTCATCTACATGGAAGCAGGACATCGGCTGGCAATAAGTCTTGATGACTTTAGTGACAAAGAACAGTTTATATTAGAATTGGCCAAATGTTTGGGGATATATGATCATGAATTAAAATCATGGAAGTTCCTATGCGAATTCGGCGACAATACGGCAGAAGTTGTACATAGAAAATTTGAAAAGGAACTGAACGAGGGAAATGAAGAACTGCATCGTGTGTGTAGTTTTTCAACTGTAAATGAGTCGCACCCTATGTGGGTTCATTATTCAACTGATTTTTCGGGATTCTGTGTTGGATATAACATTAAAGAATTGCGCAACGACTTAACAGATTTGTTATTGCCAGTAAGATATACAGATGAGCTTCTAGAAGTAGATGACACATTTTTCTCAAAAGGAAAACCCAATAATTCATTCTACATTGATTCATTAACTAGAAAATCAACGCAATGGCAATATGAACAAGAGTGGAGACTTCTTTTATTAGCACAATCAGAAGAATTGAGCCAATGCATTGAAATGCCAACCCCTAAAGAAATCATATTAGGCAAGAAGATAAAAATTGAAGATGCTAAAAAAATATTATCTATTGGTGAACGACTGGGTGCAAACTGTTATAAACAAACCCTATCCAAAACAAGTTACGCTATTGAACTAACAAGAATTACAAGTAAAGATTTATCATATTACTTCGCCTAACCAGCTAATTGGTGTCAACAAAAATCTTCATTTCACGCTTTTTTCCACGCCAAAGAGACCTTCCCTGAAGGCCCGAAAATCAAACGGGGTATCAGAAGAAAGACGAAAGTGGTCAAGCACCACTTATCCACTTATTTACAACTAATTCTTTCATCAGTATGCTTTAGTATCAAAGGTAATCCTTTATAAAGAGAAGTAAACAGGCCTCTCCCACTTCAGCGAATTGTTTCCGAGGCTTCATAAAAATATTAATCGGCGGTATTTGGTATTCTACACCATTCAATCTGTACAAATGGATATGCACCAAGCGCTACACATTCACTAAATGTCAGTGCATCGATAATCGGTGGTGGAAAATTTGAATCGGATGGATAACATAATCACAGATTCTTTACCCATCAAGTGCCTAATAGTGGTCTATTCCTATCACCACAACAACACAGCCAGGATTGCCCAGGTTTTTTCGGAGGTTCTTAACGCACAGATCAAGACACCGGACCAGGTAACTCCGGAGGAGCTTCAGCAGTATGATCTGATTGGTTTTGGTGCGGGAAT